>CANIFM010000053.1 GCA_947466955.1 Bacteroidota bacterium | reverse complement strand
GTACCATTTGATAAAACTGCGGTAATTGTTCCTTCTTTCAGATAATTAGCTTTCCCAATTTCAATTTTTTTGTAGGTTTTTTGCCAATCTAGAATTTCCCCACGACCTCTTGGATAGCGAATAGCAATTGGATTATTCAATCCCAATTGAGCGGTATATAAAATATTTCGAAGCGCAATTTCATTCATTGGAGCATAAACAATCATATTTGGAATACAACGCAAATACGCCAAATCAAAAACCCCGTGATGTGTTGCGCCATCTTCGCCAACCAATCCTGCTCTGTCCAAACAGAAAATTACGGGGAGGTTTTGCAAAGCTACATCGTGAATCACTTGGTCATACGCTCGTTGTAAAAAAGTAGAATAAATGTTGCAAAAAACTACCATTCCTTGCGTGGCCATTCCTGCCGACAATGTCACAGCGTGTTGTTCGGCAATTCCAACGTCGAAAGCACGTGTTGGAAACACATCCATCATAAATTTTAAGGAACTTCCTGATGGCATTGCGGGTGTAATTCCAATTATTTTTTCATTGGATTTTGCCAAATCTAAAACCGTTAATCCAAAAACATCTTGGTATTTTGGAGGCAAATGCTGTTCCGATTTAGGGATGATGTCTCCTGTAATTTTATCAAATTTTCCAGGTGCATGGTATTGCACTTGGTTGTCCTCGGCTTGTTGCAATCCCTTCCCTTTTGTGGTAATAATGTGAAGAAATTTCGGTCCTTTTATTTTTTGTAATCGTTTTAATTCTTTGAGAACCGCAAAAATATCGTGCCCATCAATAGGTCCAGAATAATCAAAATTCAAGGACTTAATCATATTGTTTTGCCTTGGGTTTTTACCTTCTTTTACAGCGGTTAAATAGTTTTTCAAAGCGCCAACACTTGGATCAATTCCAATGGCGTTGTCGTTTAGAATTACCAATAAATTTGCATCGGTAACTCCGGCGTGATTCAATCCTTCAAACGCAATTCCTGATGCAATTGATGCGTCGCCAATTACCGCAATGTGTTGTTTGTTGAAATCGCCATTCAAATTCGAGGCAATTGCCATTCCTAAAGCTGCTGATATTGATGTGGAAGAATGTCCAACTCCAAAAGTATCGAAATTACTTTCACTTCGTTTTGGGAATCCTGAAATTCCGTTTCGTTGTCGGTTGGTATGAAAATTCTCTCGCCTTCCCGTGAGGATTTTATGCCCATAAGCTTGGTGTCCAACATCCCAAACCAATAAATCATTTGGAGTGTCAAAAATATAATGCAAGGCAATTGTGAGTTCTATAACGCCTAAACTTGCTCCCAAATGCCCTTCTTTCACGGCTACAATATCAATAATAAAATCCCTTAATTCTTTCGCCAACTGAGGAAGTTGACCTTCGTCAAGGAGCCGTAAATCGGTTGGAGAATTGATATTTGAAAGTAAATTGCTTTTCATTCTTATTTAAAAAACAAATTTACGGTTTTAAATTTAATTGGTTAATGTTTTTGTAGAATCTATAATTTTAGAAGATTTTTCTTCAGGTTTTACTGCTTCTATAGATATATCTCCAATAGCAAGTAAAACACTTCGTGAGATTAAAAGATAATTTAGAACACAAACTAATAAGCCCCTCTTCATTTCTGAAAAGGGGCTTATTGTTTGGTATTATACCCAATAAAAGATATTAATTTACTCTTTACTCTGGATCATTCATTTTAAATGTATCCATAAAAGCGGTTGTATAATTTCCAGCTACATATTGCTCTTCATCCATTAATTGTCTGTGAAACGGTATAGTAGTTTTGATTCCTTCAATTACAAATTCGTCTAAAAAAGTTACTTAGAGAGCAATAAATACAACAATAGGGCACTATTTTATTGATGATAAGGTAGTAAAAATCATTTTGTCGGTTTGTTATTTTAAAAAGATGTACGGCAATTGCACAAAAGATTTATGGCAATTGCCTAAAAGATGTACGGCTTTTAATTGAAAGCCGTACATCTTTTTAATATATCATCGGTATTAATAAATTTTAACTTCCGTACCAATTGATTTTATGTTGCCTTTGTTTTGAAATTATCGAAACAAATAGCGTTCAGTTTGTATAGTTTTGATCAACTTCGCAATCATCGAGTCGTAATTGAACGGAATGCAATAAACTATCGGTGCTTTAAATTAAAAGCTGCTTTTTATTTACTGCAAAATAATTTTTTTGGTATTTAATAAATTATTAGAAGCATCATAAATTTTCACGAAGTAAACTCCAGCACCACCCCAAGTATTTAGCGGGACAACATATTGTTGTGTATTCATAGCACCACTAAAAACTTCTTGCCCTAGCGTATCTACAATTTTAATTTGATACCCAGTAACATTAGATAAATTACCAAAATCAATGGTGATTTGTTCTTTGGCGGGATTTGGATAGATTGTGATTTTATTATTTACTGGAGTTTGTTGGGTACCTAAAGTAGTATATAAACTCGATATTTAAGCTTGGTTTAGCACGATTCCAGATTACCATGTCGTCTAAATAACCTCCAAAACAGTTACAACTATTTTAATCTATTTATTAAAGTGTGGTTTTCCGAGGAGCAGGAAACCCCGCTTATTATATTTGTGAAGTGAACGGCTGTACTTTTGGATTTACATTCGTTTAAGCCAATTTTCAATTTTTATTTCTTCCATATTCACAAAATCGTTAACGTTGTCCGTTACCAATATGAGTTTGTTTTCAATTGCGGTAACTCCAATTAACAAATCAAATTCATCGTTCATTGGTTTTCCAATTTTCCTCAATCTAACTTTCTCTTTTGCATAACTTTTAACACAGCTAGAAATAGGAATTATTGAAATTCTGTTTACAAATAAATCTACTGCTTTGTGAGATTTCTCAATATCTTGACTATTTTCTGCTCCAAATCGAAGTTCAAAAACAGTTATTTCGGATATGAAACAATTCTGTTTCCCTTTTTCTTTTATAATTTCGTCTAGATTCATTTTTCCTCGAAGGAAAAATACGCAAATATTTGTATCGAGGAAATATTGCATTAGAAACTTATTTCTGTTTTCCTAAATTTTCTGCTGGATTTAATTTCCAAAACTATTTCTTCGGCAGTTTTTTCAGTTGAAAATGCTCCAAAAGATTTAAAAAAAGTATCGCCTTTTTCCATTTTGTCTTTCTTCAACGATTTTGTCAAACTTTCAATAAGTGCAATTTTGCTTAATGGACTTAATCCATTAAACAGCATCGAATACGTTTTAATTATATGTCGTTCTGTGTAACTCATTTTTTTGTAAAGTTATGAATTATTTTTTATTAACGATATTTTTATTAAAGTATTGCGGTTAACATTCTGTTTTTCAGAAGAAAAAAGTCATAATGCTCAATGATTGGTAAAATGAAAAATCCACACTAATTGTGTGGATTTATTTAATAATTAACCAGTATCGCTATGGATTATATAAATTACATTTACTGCAAAACAATCTTCTTAGTATTCAATAAATTATTGGAAGCATCGTAAATTTTCACCAAATAAACTCCACTTTCATTTAATGAATTTAAGGAAACCACATTTTGTTGACTATTTATTTTACCATTTAAAACCTCTTGACCAAGGGTATTTAAAATTTGGAAGCTCCAACCACTTGTATTGGAAAGATTGCCACAATCAATGATGATTTGTTCTTTGGCAGGATTGGGATAAACGGCGACTTGATTATTAGCTGGGGTTTGTTCGCCGCCCAATGTAGTGTACAATCCTGTAATTTCTGCTTGGGTTAAAGCACGATTCCATATACCGATGTCGTCGAGTTTTCCTAGCATATTGTAATTATCAGCAAAAACACCTGTTCCTTTTTGTTTACCAAATAACAAACTATCAATATTGATGGGAATACTTGAAGTGTAGTTATAAGCAATATCAAGTACTCCATTAACATATATTTTAATTTCATTTTCATCATATGTTCCAACTAAATTCGTCCAAGAATTATAAGAAATTGTTGAGTTAGAAAAAAATATGCTGTATGGTGGATTTACACTCAAAGGTGAACCAGTTACTTGAAAATAAAATTTTTGAGTTGAATGGTTAAGACCTAAAGTTATACCACCAGCATCTATATCTCTACCTTTAGTAACATAATTTGTAGCTAAACAAGTGTTGCAATAAATCCCTGATTGGTTTATCCAAATTGAAAAAGTTACTCCATTCGAAAAATTTTGTGTTATATTATTTGAAACAGTTATCGGACTGTTTGTTCCATTCCAATTGTAAGCTGAGTTTGTAGTTAAAAATCTATCTGACGACAGTAGTGTTGATGGAGATACATTTCCATTATTTCCATTCCCACTTCCGTCATTAGCATTCCCGCTAAAAGGCCAATAACCAACCAAACCATTAATTGGGACATAATCGGGTACTTGGGCAATCAATACGTTAAACGCAAAAAGACTTAAAAAAAGTAATTGTTTCTTCATGATTTTATGATTTTATAATTTTCACAAAATTCTAAAATCATTAAATCACATTCCACATAATCGTTAGAAACTATATTTTCTAATAATATTGAAACTACAATTACTTATAAAAGAACTTTTTAAAAAACAAAAAACACCTCATTTAGAGGAGTTTTTACTTCAATAACATAATTAAATGGAATTCTTACACTATTTTTAAAAGGTCCGGAAGAATTTTTAAATCCTTAATGCGTTTGTCTTCGCTGTTTTTTTGTTCAAGAATCAATTCTTCTTCCTCAATTCCAGTCATTTTAGAAATTTTTGTAAGTAAGCGCGATACGGCTTGTTCTCTTCTTTTTACCGTAGCCGAAATGGTTTCAGGTTGGTTGTTGTTTTCAAATAATTGATTGAGATTATTAAGAGATACAAATTGATTATTATGTTCCATTAAGTAAAATAATAATCGTTTTTCTTGCTCTTCAAAATTAGTAATTAATTTGCCTTTATATATAAATTGTTCTTTTTGTTGATTGTAGAGAATGCCATCAAATGCTTTTAATTTGGGTTTAATTTTTTTTCTAAAATAATAATATAATACACAAAAGAAAAAAATTAATAATATCAGGATTACGGTTAGTTTATAATAATTAGTCAGTGGAATTATAAATTTATGTGATTCTAATAGTTTCCCCTCTGCTAAATTCACAGGAAAAATATTAAAATACAACCTTTTGTTTAATTCATTTTGTACTACGCAAATAATGTTATTTCTTTCAAAATAATTAGATATAATTTTTGGACAATAATTCAACTCTGATTTTTTTAAATTATTTTTTCTAAAATCAATTTTATAATAAGCATCTGTCAAAAAATATAATCCCACTTGATTATTATTCAATAATTTATTTTCTAAACAATTTGAATTTGTAGTTCCATTAATTTGTCCCTTAAGGGTCCATTTCATTTTCAACAAATCAAGTTTCCATAGTTTATTATCCAATAGTTTTGAACCTTGATTCTTAGTGTCGTCTTTGGTAATCCCTCCAAATACATATAAATCATTATTAATTATGTAACTAATGGCATCCTTTCTAGTTTCCATAGGAACCTCACTAAATGTTCTTACTTCTATCCATTCTCGGGTTTGAAAATCGTATTTGGTTAAAATATTTTTAAAAGTAAATAATCCATAACCACCATAAAAGTAAATTTCATTGTTGTACACAAATCGTACTGCACCAAACTGGTTTCTTTGCAAAAAAGAGTTGTCAATCCTTACAATAGAGTCGTTTCTATATTCTAATACTGGACCACAACCTTCATGAACCAAGTAGGTCTTAGCTCCAATATTAAAAAACTTATATTCTTGTAGTTTAGCAGGATATTCGGTGTGTTTGAAGTCAATTCTTTTCATAGCAAACCCTTTGTAAGCTAACGAATCATTAATGATAACTACTGGCTGTTTGGTTTTAGCTTCCCGAAACAAAATAAATTCCCCATCAAATTCTAATTTCTGAGCTTTGCTGGTAAATGGTGTCAAGCAAAGTAATAGTAAAGATAGCAGAATGGTACGCATAGAAAACTGGAATTTGGTGGAATTGGTTGTTTTTAAATTATTTTAAACATTTTACAAATATCTATATTAATCTAACTAAAAAACATATATATAGAAGAAATTGTATTTTCCAATAATTTTAGGCTTTCTTTTTAACTAAAAAACCATCAAAAATTTGATGGTTTTTAGTAATTTGATATTAATATCGTTTTACTCTGGATCATTCATTTTAAAGGTATCCATAAAAGCAGTTGTATAATTTCCGGCTACATATTGCTCCTCATCCATTAATTGTCTGTGAAAAGGAATGGTAGTTTTTATTCCTTCAATTACAAATTCGTCCAAAGCACGTTTCATTTTATTGATAGCTTCTTGACGTGTTTGCGCTGTTGTAATCAACTTCGCAATCATTGAATCGTAATTTGGTGGAATGGTGTAACCTGCGTAAACGTGCGTGTCTAAACGAACTCCGTGTCCACCTGGTGCGTGAAGTGTAGTGATTTTTCCTGGTGAAGGGCGAAAATCATTGTACGGATCTTCGGCATTTATTCTGCATTCAATAGCATGCAATTGTGGTAAATAGTTTTTTCCAGAAATCGGGATTCCTGCTGCTACCATTATTTGTTCACGAATTAAATCATAGTCCACAACTTGCTCTGTTATTGGGTGTTCCACTTGAATTCTCGTATTCATTTCCATGAAATAGAAATTTCTATGTTTGTCAACCAAAAACTCAACTGTTCCAGCACCTTCATATTTAATGTATTCTGCGGCTTTTACAGCAGCTTCTCCCATTCTAGTTCTCAATTCGTCTGTCATAAATGGCGATGGAGTTTCCTCGGTCAATTTTTGGTGACGACGTTGAACCGAACAATCTCTTTCTGATAAATGACACGCTTTTCCATAAGCATCACCCACGACTTGGATTTCAATATGTCTTGGTTCTTCAATTAATTTTTCAAGGTACATTCCATCATTTCCAAAAGCTGCAGCTGACTCCTGACGAGCGCCTTCCCAAGCTTTCAACAAATCTTCGGCTTTCCAAACGGCACGCATTCCTTTTCCACCACCACCAGCTGTTGCTTTAAGCATTACAGGATAGCCCATTTCCAAGGATAATTTTTGTGCTTGTTCAAAAGATTCTAAAATCCCAACAGAACCAGGAACGCAAGGTACTCCAGCTTCAATCATAGTTGATTTAGCCGAAGCTTTGTCTCCCATTCTGTCAATCATTTCTGGAGAAGCTCCAATGAATTTGATTCCGTGTTCTTGACAAATTTTTGAAAACTTAGCATTTTCAGAAAGAAATCCATAACCAGGATGAATGGCATCAGCATTAGTTATTTCTGCTGCTGCAATAATATTTGACATTTTTAAATAAGAAAGATTACTTGGAGGTGGACCAATGCAAACTGCTTCATCAGCAAATTTAACATGAAGACTTTCCGCATCAGCAGTGGAGTAAACCGCTACTGTTTTGATTCCCATTTCTCTGCAGGTTCTAATAATACGAAGTGCTATTTCTCCCCTGTTTGCAATTAATATTTTTTTAAACATTTTCTTTGAATTATGAGTTATGAGTTATAAGTTATATGTTATGAAAGGTTTTGACAATTCATAATTTAAAATTCATAATTTATAATTTCTTATGATGGATCTACTAAAAATAATGGTTGGTCATATTCTACTGGCGACATATCATCCACTAAAATTTTAACGATTTTTCCCGAAACTTCAGATTCAATTTCGTTAAATAATTTCATTGCTTCAATTACACATAAAACATCTCCTTTTCCAATTGTAGTTCCAACTTCAACAAACATTGGTTTGTCTGGAGATGGTTTTCTGTAAAAAGTACCAATAATTGGAGATTTCACAATAATGTATTTTGAATTTTCATCTGCTACAGCAGCAACAGGAACTGCAGCTTGAACTGGGGCAGCCTGAGGAATTGCTTGAGCAACTGGCGCTTGTTGCAAATATGTAATTTCTTGAGAATTCCCTTCTAATGTAGTTCTGATGGTGATTTTTACATCATCCATTTCTAATTTTACTTCTGCAACTCCCGAATTTGCAACAAACTTGATTAGGTTTTGAATTTCTTTTAAATCCATAATATTAATTTTTAGGTTAGTTTTATTCTCTGTTGTATGCCCATTTCAAATAGATAGATCCCCATGTGAATCCACCTCCGAAAGCAGCAAATATTAAATTATCTCCTTTTTTAAATTTTTTTTCAAAATCAAACAATAATAATGGCAATGTTGCCGAAGTTGTATTTCCATATTTTTCAATATTGATTAATACTTTACTTTCGTTAACTCCCATTCTGCTTGAAGTAGCATCAATAATTCTTTTGTTTGCTTGATGCGCTATCAACCAATCCACATCGTCATTGGTCAAATCATTCCTTTTCATTATCAATTCACTAACGTCTGCCATGTTGGTAACTGCCCATTTAAAAACAGTTTTTCCATCTTGAATAACGGTATGTTGATTGTTTTCTAAAGTTTCAAAAGTAGTTGGTAGTATTGAACCACCTGCATCTATTTTTAGAAATTCTCTTCCAATTCCGTCGCTTCTCAAATATTCATCCTGCATTCCCAAACCTTCAAAATTAGGTTCAAATAAAACAGCACCAGCACCGTCTCCAAAAATAATACAAGTTGCGCGATCGGTATAATCAATTATGGACGACATTTTATCTGCCCCAATCAAAAGTACTTTTTTATATCTTCCAGATTCTATATAAGCAGCAGCAGTTGACATTCCAAAAAGAAATCCCGAACATGCAGCTTGCAAATCATAAGCAAAAGCATTTGTTGCACCAATTTCTGTAGCTACATAAACCGCAGTGGCAGCAACTAATAAATCTGGAGTGGCAGAAGCAACAATAACTAAATCTATATCTAAAGGATTTACATTTCCTTTTTGCAATAAATCTTCAGCAGCTTTAATTGCTAGGTACGAAGTACCAAGTCCTTCTCCTTTTAAAATTCTTCTTTCTTTGATTCCGGTTCTTGAAGTAATCCATTCATCATTGGTATCAACCATTGTTTCTAGGACTTTGTTGGAGAGTACAAAATCAGGTACATATCCACCAACAGCAGTTATTGCGGCTGTAATTTTATTCATAAGAATTCTTTATTTTCTCTTGTATTATCTTCCTAAAAAGGGGTTGAAATTACAAAATATTTTCTAAACTAATTGATTTAGAGTGGTTAATTTGACTCTAAAGTTTAATCCAACAAAAAAAACTCTCACGTGGTGAGAGTTTATCTTTCATTTGTTAAAACGTATTATGCAACAGCAACTTGCTTGTCGATAACAACTTGTCCTCTATAGTACATTTTACCTTCATGCCAGTAAGCTCTGTGGTATAAATGCGCTTCTCCTGTAATAGGACATGTTGCAATTTGAGCAACAGTTGCTTTATAATGTGTTCTTCTCTTGTCTCTTCTCGTTTTGGAGATTTTTCTCTTAGGATGCGCCATTTTACTATATTATTTATCCGTTAATAGTTGTTTTAATTTGTCCCAACGTGGGTCAATATTGTCTTCTGTATTATTATTTTCTTCTTTTATTTCTTCAACTCGCAATTCATTGAGCTTTCTTAAGGCTTCTGAATCTAATGTTCCGTCTTTGACTCCCGGATGAACTTTTCTAAACGGGATTGACAAAGCAATCATTTCATATATAATTTGAGAAATATTAATTTCATGTTCCCCGTGAGGCAAAATTAATAATTCATCATTATCATCATTATATTCCTCGCCAAATTGAACTATTACTTTAAGTTTTCCTTTAATTGGAAAATCAAACATTTCATTTGTCAAATCACAAGGCACATGAATCGTTCCTTTGTGTTTAAAATTCAATTCTAACATTGTGCTTTTCTTGTCAAAAACAACACTTACTTTGATGTCTGCGCTTTCAAACTCATCATAATCAAAGCTTTCAAAGAACGCTTTATTTACTTGATATTCAAATTGATGTTTTCCTAACTTTAATCCTATAAAAGGAATTAAAAATTCATTTAACTTTTTCATCCTAACAACAATTTTTCCCAAATCTTCGGGGTGCAAAGATATAAAATAATAGTAATATCAAAAGCGTTATCAACATTTTTTTGTGTATAACTACTTTTCTTTTGTTTTTAGTGGCTTTTTGCTGATTTCTGCATACTCATTTCTCGAATTATAGATATCAATTGCCAAAAAAACAGCTTCTTTGAATGAATTATGATTTGCAATTCCTTTTCCAGCAATGTCATAAGCCGTTCCGTGATCTGGAGAAGTTCTAATTTTGTTTAAACCCGCAGTATAATTCACTCCATTTCCAAACGATAATGTTTTAAAAGGAATTAATCCCTGATCATGATAAGCAGCAATTACGGCATCAAATTTTTCATATTGACTGTTTCCAAAAAAACCATCTGCAGGATAAGGACCAAAAACCATCGTTCCTTTTTCAAATAATTTTTTTATAATTGGTTTTAGAATTGTGTCGTCTTCTTTTCCAATAACTCCGCCATCGCCTGCATGAGGATTCAAACCCAAAACCGCAATTTTAGGTTTATTGATGCTGAAATCTTGAATTAAAGACTGTTTTATAGTTTCTATTTTTTGCTTAATCAATTCTTCTGTAAGATGAGAGGCAACATCATTCACGGGAATATGATCGGTTAAAAGACCAACTCTAAGCGTATCTTGAACCATAAACATCAACGCATTTCCTTCTAATTCTTGGTTTAAATAATCAGTATGTCCAGGAAATTTGAACTCGTCCGATTGAATATTATATTTATTTATTGGTGCTGTAACTAAAACATCAATTTTACCTTCTTTTAATGCTTTTGTAGCAGTTACAAATGATTTTATGGCATATTTTCCTACTTTATCATCATTGACACCAAAATTCAAATCTACATTTTCTCTCCAAACATTTAAAACGTTGATTTTTCCTACAACAATTTGTTCCAATGTATCAATTCCATGAATTGCCGAAGTAGATTCAAAGGTTTTTTTGACGAAAGAAATTATTTTTACATTGGCAAAAATAACGGGCGTACAAAATTCTAACATTCGAGAATCTTCAAATGTTTTTAGCACTACTTCGCTTCCAATACCGTTTAAATCTCCAATCGAAATTCCAACGATTATATTTTCTGCTTTTTTTATCATGACTACACGTTATTTATTGCTAATTTTGAAGTGCAAATTTAGTAAAATAAAATAAGAAATGTTTACAGGAATAATAGAAACCCTCGGCGAGATTAAAGCACTTCATAAAGATGGCGGAAACGTTCACGTTACAATAGCTTCGTCAATTACAGATGAATTGAAAATTGATCAAAGCGTAGCTCATAATGGCGTATGTCTTACCGTAATTGCAATTGATAAAAACGAATACACAGTAACTGCTATTCAAGAAACTATCGATAAAACGAATCTTTCAGAATGGAAAACGGGTGATTTTGTAAATCTTGAACGCGCCATGAAATTGGGAGACCGCCTTGACGGACACATTGTTCAAGGACATGTAGATCAAACTGGAATGTGCAAATCTATTGAAGAAGCGAATGGAAGTTGGTATTTTACTTTTGAATACGACCCTGTTTTGAATAATCTAACCATTGAAAAGGGTTCAATTACGATAAATGGAGTGAGTTTAACGGTTGTAAATTCTTTGAAAAATGAATTTAGTGTTGCAATTATTCCTTATACTTATGAGCATACGAATTTCAAAAATTTTAAGATTGGAACAAAAATTAATCTTGAATTTGACGTTATTGGGAAGTATGTTTCTAAATTATATTCTTTGAAATAGAAGCTTTTTTTATTTCTTCCAGCGCAAACTTTCCATCAAATTTTGCACATCATTTTTGATATAACTTGCCGCTGGCATTATAGAATCAAAGTTTGGTTTTGCATAAAAATATACCGAGCCAGCAACGAAATTCTTGGTGCTGTCTGTAACATAAAACTGTGTGTTTGTAGCCGCATTTCCATCTACTTGATAAAACATTCCAAATACCTTGTTTGTAGGATTTAAATACGGTTGTTCCAAAATATCATCTGCTTTAATCACGTGTTCATACGTCAATTTCTGAGCGTCACGAAGCAATAAATTGATATTATTTTTCACAGGTTTATAACTCAAATATATGGTTGCTTTCATTTTTGGATAGGTAATTTCAAAATTGCAATCGCCTTTTTCAGTGATTATTGCATTTGAATTTATATCAAAAGTATAATGGCAATCATTCTCAAAATGAGAATATTCGGCAACAGGATAATCCAAACGCAAATAACTTGAAGGCTTTGGAATCGAATCGTTTTTGCAACTAATAAATACTAGCGTTACAGTTATTAGAAGTGCTGAGAGAATATTTTTTTTGAGCATTTATAATTATTCTATGGTTACCTTAATTTGTTTTATTCTTTTTTTGTCCACCGTTTCAATTAGAAAACTGCAGTTTCCAAAAGTTAATTTGTGTCCTTTTTTAGGAAAATTTCCGTGAATTTCTAATAAAAAACCTGCCAATGTTTCGGCTTCCCCTTTTCTATCTTCAAAAAGCGTTTCGTCAACATCAATAATTCTATAAAAATCTTTTAGGTTTATTTTTCCTTCAAAAAGATAATTCTTAGCATCAATTTGAGAAAAACTCAAATCGTCGTCGTCAAATTCATCACTAATATCGCCAACAATTTCTTCGATTACATCTTCAAGAGAAACCAATCCCGAAGTTCCTCCATATTCATCAACAACAATAGCCAAATGGTTTTTCATACTTTGAAAATCCTTCAATAAATCATCTAATTTCTTATTTTCAGGAACAAAGAATGGTGCTCGTAGCAATGTTTTCCAATCAAAATCTTTATTGTCAATGTGTGGAATTAAATCTTTGACAAACAAAACGCCTTCAATATGATCAATGCTGTCATTGTAAACTGGAATTCTTGAATAGCCTTTGTCGATTATTTTTGGCAACAATTTTTCAAAAGTTTCATTGATTTCAATTGCGAAAATATCAATTCTGGGACTCATTACTTGTTTCGTATCTGTATTTCCAAAAGAGACAATACCTTCTAATATTTTCTGTTCGCCGTGAGAAGTTCCCTCAGAAGAAGTTAATTCTAAAGCTTGAGAAAGTTGGTCAACAGAGAAATTTGATTTTTGTTTTCCTAATTTTTCGTGCAAATAAATTGTAATTGCTCGCATTGGAAGACTAACTGGCGAAAGTAATTTGTCTAAAATATAAAGAGGTTTCGCAATGAATTTGGCAAATTTCAGATTATTTCTATTAGCATATACTTTAGGTAACACTTCGCCGAATAGCAATATTAAGAACGTAACCACAATTACTTCTAAAATAAATTTTATTAAAGGGGATTCAACGTTCGAAAATAAATCGCTACCTATATAGGAGAACAATATTACTACGCCGATATTTATAAAATTATTAGCCACGAGTAATGTGGCTAATAATTTTTTAGGTTTTTCTAATAATGAAATAATTAAATTTGCTTTGGACAAATCCTGTTTTGAAGCTTCATCTAAATCTTTGGTTGACAAAGAAAAGAATGCGACTTCGGCTCCAGAAAGCAATGCTGATATAAAAAGCAAAACAAAAATTCCAATAAAGCCAAATAGCAAATCAGTGTCTAAATTTTGAAAAAAAGCAATGAAACTGGGAGGTTCCGGGTCCAAATTAAAAGAAATTAGTTAAACAATTAAAACGGCATATCGTTTTCAGCATGACTTGATGCCGCTTCAGAATTTGTTGGTTTAAAAGGTTCCGACTCTTTTTTAGTGGTTAAAAAAGTAAATTCCGTTACTTGAATTTCAGTCGTATATTTCGTAGATCCTTCATCCGTTTGCCATTGGCGCGATTTTATTCTGCCTTCAACATAGATTTTAT
>CANIFM010000052.1 GCA_947466955.1 Bacteroidota bacterium | reverse complement strand
GCAACAAAAGATATAAGAAAAAAAGATTCGGAACAATACGTTTATATTGCGAAAGCCTATATGAATGCCAACACGCCAGATTACAAAAAAGCAATCGACGTTTTAAACAAAGCTAAAATTGCTAATCCGTTAGATGCTAATGTTTTAATGGCTTTTGGAGATGCGTTTTATGGCGATAAAAATCAAAATGATTCCTACAAAGCCTACCGTGATGCCTTTGATACCGACCCAACTTTAATTAGAGCAAAAATGCAATTGGGCGTTTTGTTGAAAGGCGCAAGAGCATTTGCGGAAGCGGTAAAAGCCTACGATAATGTGGTCGCTACCAATCCAGAATACGGCCCAGTTTACAGAGAATTGGCTGAAACGTATTACTATTGGGGAAATAATGACTTGAAAAACTACAAAGAATACATCGGAAAAGCATTGGCATTTTATGAAAAATATATGAGCTTGACCGATTATTCATTGACTTCTCGTATGCGTCACGCCGACTTTTTAATTCTTGCAAAAGACTATAAAGCGTTGGAAGTTGAAGCCAATAAAATGAAAGAATTGGACAAAGTAAATCCAAGAATCTTCCGTTATTTAGGCTATTCTTCTTATGAAAACGGAAATGTAGATGCTGCAATTTCAGCGTTAGAAAATTTTATTGCAACGCCTACAAACAAGATTATCGCAAGAGATTATCTTTATTTAGGTCTTGCAAAAATGAAAAAAGCCAACAATCTTGAAACGAAAGTTGTCGATGTTGTAGCTTTTGAAGCAGGAGTTTCACAGTTGAAAAAAGCCGTGGAAATGGAAATTACGATGACCAACGATTTAAGTGAAGTTGGAAAAAAATTCTACGAGCAAAAATTATTCAAGGAAGCCGCTGCCATCTATGAAATCGCGGTTACCAACGTAAATTCTAAAAATTATTTGCTTGACAATTTCTATTTAGGGAACTCATTATACTATAACAACACCAAAAAAGACGTTGTAAAACCGGATCCAATTCAGTTGCAAAAAGCCGATATCGCTTATGGAAATGTGATTACCGCTTCGCCTTCAACGCAAGATGCGTACATTTTCAGAGCCAGAACGAACAATTTGCTTGAAAACGACGAAATGATAATCAAATATTACCAAGAATACATCGATATTGTAACTGCAAAAGGCGAGGAAGAACTGGCTAAACCAGCTGTAAAAACCAAATTTATCGAATCCTACAATGCAATCGCTGCGGCGTATGCCAACACCGATAAAGTAAAAGCAAAAGAGTATTTCGCAAAAACTTTGGCTTTAGACGCTACAAACGAGTACGCAATTCAGTCATTGAAAACACTGAAATAAAATATTATTTATATAAGCAAAGCCGATAGTTTCAAAGCTATCGGCTTTTTTTTGGAGCGAAAATTTTGGCTTTTCGAGAATTGACAGTTCCTGCTGTCCGTTATATCCCTGCTAAAAAGCAGGGGATACCACTTCCATCAGGGCTAAAGAATTTTACTTGGCTTCTCGATTAATTGTACAAATCTAAATTCTGCATTTTCATTCATAATTCTTCAATCTTAAATCGCAATTCTGCAATCTAAAATTCTATTTTTCACTACCTTTGCAACCTATTTTAAATTAAAAATGCTCAAAAAAGAAACACAAATAGCCGTCGAAAAAGGATTAATGCTTCCCTTAATGGAAGAATTCTATACAATTCAAGGCGAAGGATATCACACGGGAACAGCTGCATATTTCATACGAATAGGTGGCTGCGACGTTGGTTGTCATTGGTGTGATGTCAAAGAAAGTTGGAATGCCGAATTACATCCGCCCACAAATACCGATTTGATTGTCGAAAATGCTTCTAAATATTCTGAAACTGTTGTGGTAACTGGTGGCGAACCGTTAATGTGGGATATGACCGCATTGACTCAAAAGCTAAAAAAGAAAAATCTAAAAGTACATATTGAAACTTCGGGAGCCTATACATTATCAGGAACTTGGGATTGGATTTGTCTTTCCCCAAAGAAAAATAAATTGCCAACGCAAACGGTTTACGATAATGCCAATGAGTTAAAAGTGATTATTCACAATAAACACGACTTTAAATTTGCCGAAGAGCAAGCCGAAAAAGTAAACTCAAATGCCATACTTTTTCTTCAACCAGAATGGAGCAAAAAAGAAGAAATGACACCGCTAATTGTAGATTATGTAATGAACAATCCAAAATGGCGCGTTTCTTTGCAAACGCATAAATACCTAAATATCCCATAAAATGATAAAAAAAATCTCTTTATTTCTGTTTTTATTAATTTCAATTGCTACCTTTTCACAAGAAAGTGAACTTTTGTCTGAAACTGATGATGTGAATGCTCCAGATGTGATTAAACCATTGTTTAATGAAGGTGGAATGGATAAGTTTTATGAATTTGTTAATCAACAATTCGATTTTTCTAAAATTTCTAAATCAGCAACTATTGTAGTTTCATTTTCAATAAATACTTTAGGAGAAATAAAAAACATTAGAGTTTTAGATTTTCCAGATATTGAATCGGCAACAGAAATTATAAGAGTAATACAGAAAGCACCAAAGTGGGAACCTGCAAAACGTGCTGGAAAACCATTTGAGGTTAAATTAAAAATGCCCTTTAAATTTACTATAAAAGAATCCATTAAGCAAGAACCAGTAAAAACAACCGAAAACACATTTTCAACGGCAAACGGAATAGAAAGTAAACCAAGTTTTGTTGGTGGTATGGGAGGTTTCTACGAATTCATTGCTAAGAATTACAGAACTCCAGATGTACAAGGTCTTAAGGGGAAAGTAGTTGTAAGTTTTGTTGTTGAAAAAGATGGAAGTATTGTTGAAGTAAAAGTAATAAAAGATTTAGGCTATGGAACAGGAGCAGAGGCAATTCGGGTTTTGAATTTATCTCCTAAATGGAAGCCGGGACTGCAAGATGGAAAACCTGTTAGGGTAATTTTTTCTCTACCAATCACGATTCAAGCTACACGATAATCGAAATTCTACAAAGTTAATCTCGCTAAATAATCATAATGTTCGCCTTCCAAAACTAATTCGCATTGCAACCCATTGGTAATAGCCGCATTTTGCAACGTGTTATAATCCATATACAGCCAAGGAAAAGGCGCTTCTTTTTCGCCTTTATAGGTAATGGTAAACTCTAATTCGCCATAATATTTATCACCAGCAATCCATTTTCCACCGTCCTCATCTTCGTCAAACATATAAATAATATCCGAGGAATCAATTAGGATTTGACCATTTTCAGCCAATAAAGATTTTAGTTTTTGAAGGCAATTCGAAACATTTTCTAATTTTCCAAAAATCCCTGTTCCATTCATTAATAGAAAAATAGTATCAAATTTTTCATCGGTTTCAAAACGCAATATATCTTCAACTTTTGCATTTGAAACACCTCTTAATTTACAAGCTTCAATTGCTTTTTCAGAAATGTCAATTGCAGTAACAGCTAATTTTTTTTCATTCTGCAAATACAAACTATGACTTCCAGCGCCACAACCAACATCCAAAACCTTTCCTTTGGCAAGCAAAAGTGCTTTCTGCTCTAATATTGGCATTCCAGAAAAATCCCGAAATAAATAGTCAACCAACATTTCATCTTCTTCAGAAATGGTAGTTTCGGTAATTAAATCCTGGGGAGAATTATTAGTTTGAAAATCAAGAATGGCTGTTCCGAAAAGGTCTTTCATGGTCATTGCGAGGTACGAAGCAATCGCTTCTTAATTATAGTTATTAATATATAAGTTTGTTACTTTTGTGGTTCCAACTTTAAACTTTAAACTTGAAACAAATTCTAAACGCACTTCCTAAAGAAGCCAAAGATAAGCATATCGAAAACAAAAAGTATTTCGATAAGCTAAAAAAGAAAACGCCCAAGAATTTAGATTACATAATGCAGGATTTGCACAACGCCGAATTCAAAAAAACCGATTGTTTGAAATGCGCGAATTGTTGTAAAACTACAGGGCCTCTTTTCACATCGGCAGATATAGAAAGGGTTTCCAAGTATTTGCGTCAAAAACCACAACAATTCATCGATCACTATTTGCAAATTGATGAAGACAAAGATTATGTTTTGCAAAGCGTTCCGTGTACGTTTTTAGACAATGAAAATGCGTGTATGATTTATGATGTGCGACCAAAAGCGTGTAGAGAATTTCCTCATACCGACCGTAAAAAATTCCAACAAATCTCGGAATTGACCTTGAAAAATGTCGCTATTTGCCCCGCAGCATTTAATATTGTTGAGGAAATGAAAAAGAAAATGCCGTTATAAGTAAGTCGAAAGTTTTAATGTCGTAAAGTCAAAAGTCTTGAAAAAGTAAAAAACTATTAAAAATCATTATTATGAAAAACACCATAGTATTTCTATTATTTATTTGCCACTTTTCCTATTCTCAAACCGTCGAATTTATAACAAAAAACGACACGCTTCAAAAGCCCAAATACCAACAATTTATTTGTATTAATGATGCTACAGATACTGCGGGATTAATAAAAGTAGCACGAATTAAAGTTTCTGGAAGTATAGAAAATCCAATATTACTTTTTCTAACAATTAAAGCAGAAGTTCAAAAACTTGGAGCAAATTCATTTAGATTTATCAATTTTAAAAAAAATGAAGACAATTCAGCGGAATTAATATTAGATGTATATTTCAGTACTGACGAAATTTTAGAAACCAATTTTAAAAACATTCCAAAAAACAAAATATATATATTTGGGGATGATAATTTGTTAAAAACCAAATCTCAAAATTATAAAATTGATGGGGTAAAGTATGAAATTGGCTCTGGACAGTTTAAAGAATTTTCAGTAAAAGTTGGAGAAGAATTGAAGATTAATAAAGGTGGGTTTACAGGAATGACAATTTGGATAAAAGGAATTGAAGATAAATCAAGTACTTTTATTAATTTTTCAGGGGCAAATGTTACTGGAGGATCTTATAATCCCTATAATAGGGGAGTTGGAATTTCTATTAATACGGGCTTTATCAATAAAATGGAACCCAATATTGCTTTGTTTTTATTGAAAATTTTCAAAGAGAAATAGTGCAAATAGTTTCATCAGGAGTTATTTTAATTTTAATAAATAAATTTTCTAACTTTAATTTGCAATTCAATTCTGTTTCCTATCTTTGCAATCTAAATTTAGAGGAAAAATTTGAACTGATTGCAACCTCGTTAAAAAAATGCTAAAGCAGAAATTATCTCCTTTATCATTCCCGCAATCCTTTTTTTTCTCGCTTAATTAAAAAATTAATTATTATGGCTTATTTATTTACGTCAGAATCTGTGAGTGAGGGACATCCTGATAAAATTGCAGATCAAATTTCAGATGCATTAATCGATAACTTTTTGGCTTTTGACCCAGAATCAAAGGTAGCTTGCGAAACTTTAGTAACAACTGGTCAAGTAATTCTTGCCGGTGAAGTAAAGTCGGAAACGTATCTTGACGTTCAGCAAATTGCACGTGAGGTTATCAGAAAAATTGGATATACTAAAAGTGAATACATGTTTGAAGCCAATTCTTGTGGCGTTCTTTCAGCAATTCACGAGCAGTCTGGAGACATCAATCAAGGCGTTGACCGTGCTAATAAAGAAGAGCAAGGTGCTGGTGATCAAGGTATGATGTTTGGTTATGCAACGAATGAAACGGAGAACTTTATGCCTTTGGCTCTTGATTTATCCCATAAATTATTACAAGAATTAGCAGTCTTACGTCGTGAAAATAATGAAATTAAATATTTGCGTCCTGATGCAAAATCGCAAGTGACTTTAGAATATAGCGATGAAAATAAACCAGTTCGTATTGATGCAATTGTGATTTCTACGCAACACGATGATTTTGATGAAGAAGCTACAATGTTAGCGAAAATCAAATCGGATTTAGTTGGAATATTAATTCCAAGAATCATCAAAAACAATCCAAAATATGCTCATTTATTCAATGATAAAATCACGTATCATATTAATCCAACAGGGAAATTCGTAATTGGAGGACCTCACGGAGATACTGGATTAACAGGTAGAAAAATTATTGTGGATACCTATGGTGGAAAAGGAGCGCACGGAGGTGGAGCTTTTTCTGGAAAAGATCCAAGTAAAGTAGATAGAAGTGCGGCTTATGCAACACGTCACATTGCTAAAAATTTAGTTGCAGCAGGTGTTGCAGATGAAATTTTAGTACAAGTTTCGTATGCAATTGGAGTGGCTAAACCAATGGGAATCTTCATTGATACCTACGGAACTTCAAAAGTGAATTTGACAAATGGTGAAATTGCTAAGAAAGTAGAAGCTATTTTTGATATGCGTCCGTATTTTATCGAGCAACGTCTAAAATTAAGAAATCCAATATACAGCGAAACTGCTGCATACGGACACATGGGAAGAACCCCTGAAACGGTAACAAAAACTTTCAAAGCACCAGGTGGAATTGAAAAAACAGTGACTGTTGAATTATTCACTTGGGAAAAATTAGATTTTGTTGATGAAGTAAAAGCAGCTTTTGGATTGTAAATCAATCTTTATATAAAAACCAAAAACCTGACTATTTAATGTAGTCAGGTTTTTTTTATACTTAGAAAAGTCGATTTAGTAAATCAAATACGGCTTTCTCATTTTCTTAAAATCATTTAAGCCACTTTTCCAACTCTCGCGAATTTCATCTTCCGATAAACCCGCTTCAATTTGTTCTTGCAATTTTTTGGTTCCCGCTAATTTTGTAAAAAAAGGATTAAAGAATTTCGTTTTGTCAGCCGTTTCATTATAGGCTTTTAGCAACCATTTTAATTCTAATTTGTCAATTTTTGGAATAGCAGTCAAATCTTCACCATAACATTCAACACCATTATATACAGGGTCTTTTGCGCCGAAATTTGGCATCGGAATAAAACTAAAATCCGATTTTGGCAAATACGGCGAACCGTAAATTTGGAATTGTTTCTCGGTTCCACGACCAACACTCACATTGGTTCCTTCAAAAAGACACAAACTCGGATACAAATTTATAGCTTGGTCGTTTGGTAAATTTGGCGATGGTTTTTCAGGCAAATTGTATTTCATTTCACGAGTATAACCTGCACACGCAATTATTTTCAAGTCGCATCGAACCTCGTTTTTCAACCAGTTTTCACCATTAATCATTTGTGCGTATTCGCCAATGGTCATTCCGTGCAATAACGGAATTGGATGCATTCCCACAAAACTTGTAAATTCTTTCTCTAAAATTGGACCGTCAACAATCGAAATATTCGGATTTGGACGATCTAAAACAAGCAACTGAATGTTGTTTTCGGCACAAGCTTCCATAATATAATGCAACGTAGAGATGTAGGTATAAAAACGGGCACCAACATCTTGTAAATCAAAAATCAAAACATCAATTCCTTCTAATTGCTCGGGTTTTGGCTTTCTGTTTTCGCCATAAAGTGAAATAATTGGGATTCCTGTTTTGACATCTTTACCATCAATAACGTGTTCGCCAGCATCAGCAGTTCCACGAAAACCGTGTTCTGGCGCATATATTTTTTGAATATTAATTTTGTTTTTCACTAAAAAATCAACCAAATGACTTTTTTTTCTGTTATACCCTTCAACGTGTGTAAGTCCATCAGAATCTGGAAGCATATAAATTGAATCATACAAAACAACCCCAGTTTGATTGGTGACAACGCCAACTTTTTTACCATCTAATAAGGAGAAATAGGTTTTATAATTATCTGCGCCAGTGCTAAAACGACTTGTTTTCTCACTATTAATAACGGTACTTTTATTGGTTGCAACCGAATTCCGAATCCCTTTTTGTGCTGGTTTACACGAAAAAATCAGTAGCGATATCGAAACAAGAAATAGATAAGAAAGCCTTTTCCTTCCCGAAATCGTTTGGTTTTTTAATGCTGTAGTGCTATTTTGAATCATATTTATTTGTCCGAAAAATAATTAATTAACTTTAAATACTTGAAAATAAATTCTAAAAACGTAATTTTGACTCGAGCGAAGCAATCCGACTTTGCAATATCAAATCACAAATACTATTGAATTTAGAATATTTCATAGCCAAAAGACTCATCACTGCTCGAGACCATAAAAGTAGTATATCTGCGCCAATTATAAAAATTGCGATTGCAGCAATTGCAATTGGAATGATAATGATGATTGTTTCCATTGCCACAGGAATTGGTTTGCAACAAAAAATCCGCCAAAAAGTTGCCGCTTTCAATGGACATATTAGCATCACAAATTACGACGAAAATCAGTCGCAACTCAGTATAACACCCATTTCTACTCACCAAGATTTCTACCCAAAATTCAAAAACGTATCAGGAATCAACCACATTCAGGCAGTCGCAACCAAAGCTGGAATTATTAGAACAGAAACCGCTTTCGAAGGAATAATTTTCAAAGGCGTTGGAAAAGAGTATCGTTGGGAAAACCTAAAAGAGTATCTTGTATCTGGGAATTTACCAAATTTAAACAACCAACTCAACGAAGAAGTTCTCATTTCTGAATTTCTTGCCAACCGATTAAATCTTAAAGTAGGCGACCGATTCAACACCTTTTTTATGAAAGAAGACACGAATCAAAAACCAAATCTTCGCGTTTTCAAAATCACAGGCATTTTCAATTCCGGATTTCAAGAATTCGACGCAACCTATATAATAGGTGATATCCGACATTTGCAACGCATCAATAAATGGAGTCCAGATCAAGTCGGCGCATTCGAAGTTTTCGTGGATGATTTCAACACCATTCAGGAAAAAGGGCAGGAAGTTTATGAGCAAACAGGCTCTTCACTCGACACCCAAACCATCGTCGAAAAATATTATTACATCTTCGAATGGCTTAAATTATTCGATTTCAACATCATCGTCATCCTCATAATCATGATTGCAGTCGCCACAATCAACATGGTCGTAGCACTTTTAGTGCTCATTTTGGAACGCACACAAATGATAGGAATTCTCAAAGCTCTGGGCGCAAATAATTGGGCAGTCCGAAAAATATTCCTCTACAACGCCTTCTATTTAATCGCAAAAGGACTTTTTTGGGGCAATTTAATCGGCATCGGATTACTATTAATTCAACAAAAATTCGGAATAATCAAACTCAATCCCGAAAATTATTACGTCAACCAAGCCCCAGTTTACCTCGATTTCGGCTACATTTTACTCCTAAATCTCGGCACAATCCTAATCTGTTTACTCATTTTACTAATCCCGTCGTACATCATCACAAAAATTTCCCCGATAAAAGCAATACGTTTCGATTAATTTTTTGTCAGGAGCTATTTCCAGCTTTCCGTTCCAAGTCCTCATTCAAAAAGGTGTTTTTCTATGCCGAAAAAGGAGCTTCCTTCGGTCGCTCTTTTTCGCCAAGAAAAACTACCTTTTTTCACTGCGGGCTTTCCACTTCAATCTGGGCTAGGGAATCCCGAATCGTTTCTATTAAATTTTTTAATTCGGAAATTGACCGTTTATCCCCAAATACGCCCGTTTATTACTTGGCATTTTTTTAATAACATCTTGTTTGTTATGTTTACGTCTAATTATTAACCGTTAAACACAAATCTATGAAGAAACTATTTTTAACAGCTCTTCTCTTATTTGGCTTTGCCGTAGTAACAGCACAGGCACAACAAGCAACAACTGCTACTGGTGGTACTGCTTCAGGTAGTGGAGGAACCATTGCTTACAGTGTAGGACAAGTTGTTTATACTACCAACACAGGTTCTAATGGATCGGTGGCTCAAGGTGTACAACAACCCTATGAAATAGCAATCGTATTGGGTGTAGAAAATCCTGAAATAAGCCTTACTATGCAGGCTTACCCCAATCCAACGATTGATAATCTAACTTTGAATGTTGGCAACAATGAACTTTCCAATTTGAATTTTCAATTGATTGATTTAAACGGTAGAGTAATTGAAAACAGAATAATTTCCAATGCCATTGAAACTATTGGTATGGAAAATTTAGCAGCTGCGGTTTATTTTTTAAAAGTAACCCGAAGCAATACAGAAATTAAAATATTTAAAATCATTAAAAAATAATACATTAAAAAATGAAGAAAATTTATTCAATACTCGCAGGTTTGTTACTAACAGCAAGCGTTTGGGCTCAATCCCCACAAAAAATGAGTTATCAAGCTGTAATCCGAAACAGTAGTAGTGCCTTAATAACATCAACACTAGTTGGAATGAAAATAAGCATATTGCAAGGCAGCACAATAGGTGCGGTAGCGTATAGCGAAACGCAATCGCCAAGTACGAATGCCAATGGTTTAGTAAGTTTAGAAATAGGTACTGGTACCGTTGTAACAGGAACCTTTTCAAGTATAAATTGGGCAACAGGGCCTTATTTTATAAAAACAGAAACCGACCCAATTGGCGGAACAAATTATACTATTTCTGGTACAAACGAATTAATGAGTGTTCCTTATGCATTGTTTAGTGCTAATGGAACAGGAGCAACTGGAGCAACTGGATTAACTGGAGCTGCAGGTTCTAACGGAACCAATGGTGCAATTGGAGCAACAGGTCTATCTGGAAATACGGGTGCTACTGGTGCTCAAGGAATACAAGGATTAACAGGAAGCACTGGTGCTGTTGGAGCAACGGGTGCACAAGGAATACAAGGACTAACTGGAGCTGTTGGAACAAATGGTGCACAAGGAGCAACAGGATTAACAGGATCTGCTGGTTCTAATGGAACTAACGGAATTAATGGAAGTATAGGAGCAACAGGAGCAACAGGTTTAACAGGAGCCGATGGTGCTACTGGTGCGCAAGGTATACAAGGATTAACAGGTGCTAATGGGAAAAATACTTTAGTAAATACAACAACTGAGCCAGCAGGTGTAAATTGTGTAAATGGCGGCACAAAGGTAGAAGTTGGATTAGACGTTAATAATAATGCTGTATTAGATACTAGCGAAATAAATACAACTCAATCAAAATATATTTGTAATGGTGTTGACGCAGTAACTACAGGAATGTTCATACATTATATCGGCGAACTTTATGGTGGAGGAATAATAGTTTCTCTTTGGATTTCAGGTGGAGTAGAACATGGATTAATTGCATCATTAACTAATGTACTTGATATTTCATTAACTTTAAATTTTAGTTCAAATTGGAGTAATGTTACTTCAACCTTTTGTGGAGCAAATAGTTTTACTGACGGACTTTCAAACACTAATTTAATTATTAATCAACCCGGTCATATATACAGCAATGCGAAATTTTGTTCAGATTATGTAGCAGGAGGATTTGATGATTGGTATTTGCCGTCCATTTTAGAATTATCAGAATGTTATAAATCATTATTCTTAGTTAATAGTGTTTTAGGAGACACAAATGGTTTTAGCTTTTTATATTGGTATTCAAGTTCAACAGAAAATTTTAATACTCAAGGACAAGAATTTATTGTTTATAAATTTGCAGCAATCAATTCACCATTAAATAATGGAATTACTTTACAAGGAAAAAATCAACCATCGATGGTTAGAGCAGTAAGAAAATTTTAATTTGTAATATGAAAGCTATTTTTTCGTATTTCAGATTGTATTTAGATTTGATTTTTATTAATCTTTTTTTCTTAATTTTTGCAATATCATTTTATTTATTATTTAGTCAGAAACTAGAAATAATTGGAGCTATAATGGCAACTGGTATTTCTATATCTTTTGGAATTCGACAGTATAAAATAGAAAATGATAAAATGTTTAAAGAACTATTTAAAGAATTTAATTGCAAATACGATAGGCAATTTAATGATGTTTTGAACAAACTTGATAGAGAAATAAAAAGTGATTTAGAGGTTTCTATTCCTGAAAATAGGGATTTGATAATTGATTATCTTAATTTTTGCTCAGAAGAATACCTATGGTATAAGAAAGGAAGAATACCTTTTACAGTATGGACTTCATGGAAAAATGGGATGTTATATTTTTTAAATTTACCCCCAATATATGAAATTGTTTCAGAACAATTTAATCAAAAAGAGTCATATTATGGGTTATTTGAAGAGCTGTTTCCTAATATAATAGGTAAAAATATAAAATAAATTTGTTTTTTTATCGTCAAACACACCCCAGATGCTGCGGATATGTCCCCACAACGGATAGCGGAATTGCATTTTGTGCCTATAAACGAAAGCAAGCCAATACAAGCCACAATTACCCAACCCAATCAGAGCCCAAAACCCTGATTGGGTTAATCAAACAAAAAGGAGCAAGCCGAAAATCCTGAACAGAGTAAGTAAAAACCAAAATGAACGATATGAAGCAGTTTTTTAGTAGAACAACGGCGCCAACAACTCCGCCAACGGTTTAAAAAAAAGGTTCATTCGGGTTTCTTACTCTTCTGTTGGGGTTAAAGAATAATAATTTGAGGTTAATTAGTCTAAAATTGGGGTCTCGAACCCCAATTTAGGGTTATTTGACCCCAAAATTGCACTTCGAGACCCCATTGACGCACTTAATGACCTCAAGGTATCATTCCAGAACCATAAAATATATATTTTAAACCCCAACGGAGGAGTATAGAACCCAAACCCACAAAGATTGCCCCAATCCGACCGCGGATTCTATGATAAAAACTAGCAAAAAAATATGATAAATGATTGTGATATACAAAAAAGATATGCCTTTGTAATATAACATTTAAGAATATGAAAACAATATCATTAAAAATTGACGATTCAATATTCGGAGAAACAGAAAAAATCCTTTCAAGAATAAGTATGCCCAGAAATAGATATATTAACGAAGCTATTGAACATTATAACAAGATTCAAAAAAGACAGATTTTAGAAAAAAGACTGAAAGCTGAATCAGAGTTAGTAAAAAATGATTCAATGAACATTTTAAAGGATTTTGAAAAAATAGATTATGCAGATTAATCAATACGAAATTTGGATTGCAGACTTGAATCTGCAAATTGGAACAGAAGTAGGAAAATCAAGACTTGTTTTAATTGTCCAGACAAATTTATTAAACAAAATTCCACATCCTTCAACAATTGTTTGTCCTATAACAACAAATATTCAAAAGGAATCTGATATTCTAAGAGTCCATTTAAAAAAAGGAATGGCGAATTTAAATGAGAATTGCGATATAATGATCGATCAAATCAGAGCAATTGACAATAAAAGATTAATTAAAAAGGTTGGAATTTTACCAACTGATTTGATAGAAAAAATTAAAGAAAATATAGCTATAATTATTGATTTAGATTAATTCCCACAATCGTTCCGACCGCTTGGATTTGCAACCCCTGTCTTACAAGCTTGTGATAGTGGGCACGAATTGCAAATCCGTAATCCGTTACGTCTATTTGAACGTCAAATTTGGGATCAAACACGTCAAATTACATTTATTTAAAAGGATTGCGTTCTGTCCAAATCATTTCAGGCTCAAAATAACGGAATAGTTTTGCGATAAATAAATTGATAAACCAATTGCTGTGTTGCATCAATCCATACATTTTTTCGGGTTTGGCACCCACCGAACTTTTAATTTCTAAAGCGGTTCTCGCAAATATAATTCTATTGAATCCTTTATTGATAGAATAACCAATCATATCATAAAGCATATTCAAATACAGCATTTTCTCTCGTTGGCATTTTTCATCATAACCCAAAAAATAGGTATCAATATCGTTGCCGTTTTTTATCAAAGTATTGAAACCTATCAAAGTTTCGCCATTAAAATATCCGTAAAATAGAAATTTTTCTTTCAATGCTTTTTTGAAAATCTCAAAATGATTTTCGGGCAAGAAAAAAGTATTGAAAGGGGCGTTTTTGGCAACATCCATATACAATTCAAAAATTCTGTCTTTGTAATTTGTAATATCTTCTAACGACAATTTCCGTTTTGTAATCCCTTCCGATTTTTTTCGAGCTCTTTTGTATTGGTCGCGGTATTTTTTGGTCAAATCTAACGTGTAATTGTCAAAAGAATGCCAATGCTTTTTTATCTCAAAAAGCATATTGGGTTGCGTCGAAAATTTAAAATAGGAATGAAATTCCGGAAGTTCAAATAATGAAATTTGTTTTTCAGAAAAATCCTTAAAAATGATTAAATGAACTTTATTTCCCT
>CANIFM010000051.1 GCA_947466955.1 Bacteroidota bacterium | reverse complement strand
TTTGGAATGACAGCAGGATTAGCTCCAAATAAAACAACTTCAGATTTCTATATTTTATTAATCTCACAATATTAATTTGAATTTTAGCGTTATAAGTTAAAACCTACACTTATGATGTGATACTACTTAACCATTAAAACTCAAAATTATGTCTAAAGTAAGTATTTGTGGAAACGGGTGGACTAACCTAGTTTTCGAAGGAAGAAACAAAGAATATGGCGCGTATCAATTGCGAAAAGAAGATTCTGTGAACACAATTACAGCTTTCTTTTTTGGATTGTTATTTATTATTTCAATTTTTGGAATCGGATTTCTATTAAGTTCCTTTAATTCAAAAGCAGTTGTTGCTGAACCTGAGCACTTTTTCCCACCAATTCACATCACTAAATTTGAAAATCATATTCGAGAAGAACCAAAAAAAGAAGTACTTCCTTTGAAAAAGAAAGAAATTGAAAAGGTGGTTACTAAAAAAGATTTGATACATCCGATAATTACAAAAAACACGGAACCATTAGATGAAATTAATACTAATAAAGAGCAAAAATCATTAAAATCGCCACTATTAGGTTCGCCAACTGGAACCGCAACTACAATTCCAATTAGTACAAATGGAACTTCTGAAGTTGCTACTAAAAAAAATGACAGTCCTGTAAACACGAATGCGTTGGACAAACTCCCAGAATTTCCTGGTGGAATTGCAAAATTTTATACTTATGTTGGTAATCATTTTGAAAAACCTGAAATTGAAGGAGAACAAACAATAAGCGTTTACGTTTCATTTGTGATTGAAGAAAATGGAACAATGTCAAATATTAAAGTGCTTCGTGACCCTGGATTTGGTTTAGGAACAGAAGCAATTCGAGTATTGAAATCCTTAAAAGCAAAATGGGCGCCAGGAATGATTGCAGGTCAAGCCGTTCGAACTTCATATAATTTGCCGATAACTGTAAAACTAGAATAATCAGATATTAAAAAAATAGCCTTTTAAATTTCGGTTTTTGATTTGTAATTATATCCTAATTACAAATCAAAAATCGTTTTTTAAAAACTACTTTCCGTATATTTGCACCATTAAAATCCCAATTATGGAATCTGTTTTAGAAAATGTACTTCCAACTGGAAAACCAAAATGGTTAAAGGTAAAATTACCGATTGGTCAAAAATATACTGAGCTACGTGGCTTGGTCGATAAATATAAACTCAACACGATTTGTACTTCTGGAAGTTGTCCAAATATGGGTGAATGTTGGGGAGAAGGAACTGCAACGTTTATGATTCTTGGAAATATTTGCACGCGTTCTTGTGGTTTTTGTGGCGTAAAAACGGGAAGACCTGTAACTGTAGATTGGGATGAACCAGAAAAAGTAGCACGTTCCATAAAAATTATGAATATCAAACACGCTGTAATTACGAGTGTTGATAGAGATGATTTGAAAGATGGCGGTTCAATTATTTGGATTGAAACTATAAAAGCAATTCGAAGAATGAATCCAACGACTACATTGGAAACCTTAATTCCAGATTTTCAAGGAATAGAAAGAAATATTGACCGAATTGTTGAGGCTAATCCTGAAGTGGTTTCCCATAATATAGAAACCGTTCGCCGATTGACAAGGGAAGTTAGAATTCAAGCGAAATACGACAAAAGTTTGGAGGTTTTGAGATACCTAAAAGAAAAAGGAATTAATAGAACTAAATCGGGGATTATGCTTGGTTTGGGCGAAACTGAAGAAGAGGTTTTTCAAACGATGAAGGATTTGCGTCAAGCGAATGTTGATGTCGTAACCATTGGACAATATTTGCAACCAAGTAAAAAACACTTGCCTGTGAAGGAATTTATAACTCCAGATCAATTTGCAAAATACGAACAATTTGGACTTGAATTGGGTTTCCGACACGTTGAAAGTGGGCCATTGGTAAGGTCTTCTTATAAAGCTCAGAAACATATATTGTAGAAAAGTTTATTTGTGTAATCGTTTATTTGTGTAATCGATTCAACAAATTAACAATTAACCGATTAAACAATACACTTGAAAACAAGAATTGCTATTAATGGATTTGGGAGAATTGGTCGGAATTTATTTCGATTGATTTTAAACCATCCAACAATTGAAGTTGTAGCGATTAATGATATTGCCGACAACAAAACGATGGCGCATCTTGTGAAATATGACAGTATTCACGGGAAACTTCCTTGCGAATGCAGTTTTACCGAAGATTCAATTGTAATAAATGAAAAAGCCTATTTATTTTTTCACGAAAAATCAATATCAAACTTAGATTGGAAATCCTTGATTATCGATTTTGTTATTGAATCTACTGGGAAATACCACACTTTTGACGATATAAACGCACATATATTGGCTGGAGCCAAAAAAGTAATTTTGTCAGCACCATCAGAAGTTGATTCTATAAAAACGGTGGTTTTAGGTGTCAATGAAACTATTCTTGATGGAAGTGAAACTATAATTTCAAATGCGAGTTGCACCACTAATAATGCAGCCCCGATGATTAAAATTATTGACGAATTATGCGGAATTGAACAGGCATATATTACGACGGTTCACTCTTACACCACCGACCAAAGTTTGCACGATCAGCCTCATAAAGATTTGCGCAGAGCCCGTGGCGCCTCACAATCTATAGTTCCAACAACAACTGGAGCAGCAAAAGCACTGACGAAAATATTCCCAAAATTTGAAGGAAAAATCGGAGGTTGTGGCATTCGAGTTCCCGTTCCAGATGGTTCGTTGACCGACATCACATTCAACGTGAAAAGGCAAGTTTCCATTGAAGAAATTAATGCCGCATTCAAAACTGCATCACAAACCGATTTTAAAGGTATTTTAGATTATACCGAAGACCCAATTGTTTCTGTAGATATTATTGGAAACACCAATTCTTGTGTATTTGATGCACAATTAACATCCGTTATTGATAAAATGGTGAAAGTTGTGGGTTGGTATGATAATGAAATTGGATATTCTTCACGAATTATTGACTTAATTTTATTATTAAATAAAAAATAATTTAGTATCTTTATTCTTATTTATATATCTGTAAATGAGAACTTTAACATTTTATTTTAGTTTAACAAATTTTTCTTTGTTTCCAAAGGGAATACTTCCATTTTTAGATACTTCCATTTTCGCAATTTCAATAAGTGAATTCAATTTGATTCTTATTCTCATTTTGATTTCAGTCTTAATTGGATTAGGAATTTATTTTGCTTGGAAAAACAAGAATTTGAAAGAAAACGTGTTTATCCTTGAAGACAAAATATTGGCATTGGAATTAGATAAAGAAAAGGCAGAAAGAGCGTTTAAATCTCGTAATGAATTTTTATCAACTGTTAGTCACGAACTACGAACCCCATTGAATGCAATTATTGGAATAACCCATTTATTAATTGAGGATAATCCAAAGAAATCACAAGAAAATTATCTGACATCCTTGCAATTTTCGGGTGAATATTTATTGGATTTTATCAATCAGATATTAGAATATAACAAATTAGAATCAGGACATTTTCAAGTTGAGAATAGCAATTTTTCCATATTTGAATTGGCAAAAAAAATTGAAAAATCTTTAATTGCACAAGCCAAATCGAAAAATGATTCGCTACAATTTGAAGTTGATTCTGAAATTCCAAACAACCTAATTGGAGACCACGTTAAATTGTCTCAAATACTATTAAATCTGATTACCAATGCCATAAAGTTCACGGAAAATGGGGAAGTGAAAGTTGCTATTAAATTATTATCCATCAACAAACACGTAGTTTTTATTTATTTTGAAGTTTCAGATACGGGAATTGGGATTCCTGAAGACAAATTAGAAGCCGTTTTTGAAAGTTTTTCTCAAGGTTCTGTTGAAATAAATAGAAAATATGGCGGGACAGGTTTGGGATTGAATATTGTGAAAAAATTAGTGGAAATTCTTGGCGGAAAAATCAAATTAGAAAGTAAAATGGGTCACGGAACTACTTTTTCATTTGTACTGAATTTTTCAATTGGCGATGAAATTCCATTTTCTGAAGAAAAAAAATACGATCCATCAAAACTTGCCGATAAAAAAATATTGTTAGTTGAAGACAATAAAATCAATCAAATGGTTATTAGTAAAATGTTGGAAAACAAAAAAATGATTTGTTCCATTGCAGAAACTGGGGAAGAAGGTGTTGAATTGGCAAAAAATAAAAATTACGACTTGATTTTAATGGACATTCATTTGCCTGGAATTAGCGGAACTAAGGCTACAGAAAACATCAGAACATTTGATAAAGAAACGCCAATCGTAGCATTAACAGCCATTTCATTAGATGAAAATAGAGAAATGTTACTTTCATTTGGGATGAATGAAGTGATTACAAAACCGTTTAATCCCGAAGATTTTTATCGAATTATTGCCGAAAAGGCAAAGATGAATTAATAATTTATAATCAATTCTTTGATTAGTTTTCGTACAAATGGTTCCGCTTTTTCGGCTGCTTTTAGAACTTCTGCATGGTTTACTTCCTCAATATTATCCTCATCGCCCATATCTGTAATCACCGAAATACCGAAACATTCCATATCCATATGTCGTGCCACAATTACTTCAGGAACGGTTGACATTCCAACGCAATCGGCACCTAAAATTTTCACCATTCTGTATTCTGACAACGTTTCAAATGTAGGGCCTTGCAAACCTAAATAAATTCCGTCTTGCACTTCAATATTTAATTTTTGAGCAACTTCTTTAGCTGTTGCAATCATTTTTTTAGAATACGGCTCGCTCATATTTACAAAACGTGGACCAAAACGTTCGTCATTTTTTCCACGTAACGGATGCTCAGGCATCATATTTATATGGTCTTTTATGATGACAATTGAACCCACTTCATAATTAGGATTTACGCCACCAGAAGCATTAGAAACAACAACTTTATCAATTCCTAAAAATTTCATTACACGCACTGGAAAAGTCACTTCTTTCATAGAATATCCTTCATAGAAATGAAAACGACCTTGCATTGCCACGACTTTTTTGTTTCCAATAGTACCAAAAACCAAAGCGCTTTTATGCCCTTGAACTGTAGAAACCGGGAAATTTGGAATTTCTGAATACGGTAAAGTATATTGAATTTGAATGTCTTCAGTAAAACTTCCTAACCCTGAGCCTAAAATCACTCCGTATTCTGGTTTGAAGTTAGCGGTTTTATCTTTAATATAATTTACTGTTTCTTGAACTGAATTCCACATAATTATTTATGATTTTATCAAAATTTTCCCCTTCTGAAATAAATTTACTTTGTATTGGAAGATAAAAAAGTGGCTCTTTTGAAAAACTTCCTTTCAATCTAACGTAATCTTTTTCGGTGGTAATTATGATTTTGTTATTTGCTTTATTTTTAATTTCTAAAATGTCTTTATCCGTAAAATGATGGTGATCTGGAAAAGTCAGACACTCTTCATTATTATTCTGTAAATGTGCGAAAAAGGATTGAGGTTTTGCGATTCCAGCCAAAAGTAATTTATCAACATTTTGAATCTCTGAAACTTTGCGTTTTTCATTTTCTGAATACACAAATTCATCGTAAGCAATTGTTGTGAAATATAGTTTTTGATTTTCTAAAATAGCTAACTTTTTTCTGATTTTTAGTTGCTCTTCATTTGATAAATCAGAAGGGCATTTTGTAACTATTATCACATTTGCTCTTTTTGCTCCGTTCCTATTCTCTCTTAAATTCCCTGTAGGAAGCTGAAAATCATCAGAATACAATTCGTTATAAGAAGTCAACAAAATATAAAACCCAGCTTTTACTTTTCTGTGTTGAAAGGCATCGTCCAATAAAATGACTTCTGGTTTTGACGTTTGGGAAAGCAATTGTTCGATTCCATTTTTTCGATTGGCATCAACGGCAACTTGAATATTTGGGAATTTTGAGTAAAACTGAAACGGTTCATCGCCAATTATAGACGCATTTACATTGGCATCAGCCAAAATAAAACCTTTAGATTTTCTTTTGTAACCGCGACTTAAGGTTGCAATTTTATATTTTTCAGATAATAATCGGATTAAATATTCAATTTGAGGTGTTTTTCCTGTTCCACCAACACTTAGATTTCCAACTACAATTACTGGTAAATCGAAAGAATAGGATTTGAAAACCCCAGTATCATAGAGAAAATTTCGTAATGAAGTTATTACACCATATATAATGGCAAATGGAAACAATATTTTTCGAAGTAAATTCATAGATTATTTATCAGAATAATGACCCATTGCAGAAATCACAAATACAGTCACTATATCTAATTCTACTTTATATATTATTCTGTCTTTTTTGTTGATTTCTCTAGACCAAAATCCCGAAAGATTGAATTTCAATGCTTCTGGATTTCCTATTCCTTCAAAAGGTGATTCGGATAATTCAATTAATATCTTAGCGATTTTTTTAATAGTCGATTGATTTCCAGATTTTTTATGTTTCGCAATATCTAAACTTGCCGAAGGTTCTATTTCAATCCTAAACTTCCCCATATATCGTTAGTATCAAGAGTTATACATTTTGATTTACCACTTTTCATATCTGCATATCTCTCTAAAATCATTTTTACAAATTCAGGATTATAAGGACTTTCCTCGACTTTTATTTTTTTGGAATTAGTTTCAATAATCTCAATTCCTTTTGAATCATTAACCAAAACCTTCGTCATTTCTAAAAATGCTTTCCCTGCTTTGGTTCGTTCGTTAATTTTTAAGGTTATTGTGGTCATAATTATTGTATTTGAATTACAAATATACAAAATTTGCAGTATTTAAATTTGATTAGAAACAAGTACTTAACAAACAGTATTTTTTGAAGTAATTTCGTTTTCAAAAGATATTATTTTATCTTTATTAAAAAGTTGAATTGATTATTCGTTAATTTGTAAATCTAAAAGAAAAAACTATCCTATAAAATGAATTCATTAACAAAATTATTGCTGTTTTTCAGTATTCTTAATTTCCAAAATGTTCTATCTCAAGAGAATCAAAATGCTACTATTTTAAAAACAGTACTTAAAAAATATTACAAATCTGAGAAGATTGTTTACAAAGGTCGTAGCCAATTACTTTACTTTTATTGCGATAAAGCCAATAATAATGAAGAACTAATTGAAGCTACAAAAAATAAGGAATTGCCAAAAGAATTTTTAAATGAAATAAAAAGTAAAATTGCAACTGATGTTAAAATTGAAGATTGGTCGGTTGAATTGAATGAAATTTATGCAACTGACTCAAATAATTTAAAACAAAAAATTAATGATTGCAAAACATTAGAAAAATATCATATCGTTTCTAAAAAGCTCAATTTAAATAATCAAAGACTACTAATTGTTAGCAAGCCTTTATTTTATTCGAAAGGCACTATTGCATTGGTTAAAATAACATTTTACAGGAATATAGAACACAATAATGGGGTGATTTTATTATTAGAAAAAGTCAATAATGAATGGGTAATTAAGGACGAACTTAACTCTTGGTCAACCTAAATTAATTTGTGAAATTATCAATAAAAAATGAAATGAAAATAATAGAAATTATATCGATTTTAGAAGAAATGGCGCCTTTAGCGTATGCTGAAGATTTCGATAATGTTGGATTATTAGTTGGTAATTTAGAGACCGAAGCAACTGGTATTTTAGTTTGTCACGATGCTTTAGAAAGTGTAATTGACGAAGCTATTACCAAAAACTGCAATATAGTGGTGTGTTTCCATCCAATATTATTCTCAGGATTGAAGAAAATTACTGGGAAAAATTATGTTGAACGTTCCATTATTAAAGCAATCAAGAATGACATTGCAATTTATGCAGTTCATACGGCATTAGACAATCATCCTGAAGGTGTAAATAAAATTTTCGGTGATGCTTTAGGTTTAATAAATACGAAAATTCTAATTCCCAAAGAGCAATTTATAAGAAAATTAGTGACTTTTACCATTCCTGAAAATTTAGAAAAGGTTCGAAATGCCCTTTTTGATGCTGGTGCAGGAACAATTGGAAACTATGAAAATTGTAGTTTTAGTTCTAAAGGATTGGGAACTTATATGGGAAATGAGCACAGCAATCCTGAAATTGGTGAACGATTTGAATTTGTTGAAGCTGACGAAATTAAGATTGAAGTTACCTTTGAAAAACAATTAGAAAGCAAAATTCTGAAAGCACTTTTTGAAAGTCATATCTATGAAGAAGTGGCTTATGAAATCATAGAATTGCAAAACAAACATCAAAATATCGGAATGGGATTGATTGGAGAATTAGAAAATCCGATGACCGAAAAAGAATTTTTATTGTTTGTGAAAGACAAAATGCAGTGTGAGGGAATTCGTCATTCTGAATTTATTGGAAAACCGATAAAAAAAGTTGCTTTACTTGGAGGAGCTGGAAGTTTTGCAATTAAAAATGCAATTTCTGCTGGTGCAACTATTTTTTTGACGGCAGATTTAAAGTATCATCAGTTTTATGAAGCCGAAAATCGAATAATTTTAGCTGATATTGGTCATTTTGAGAGCGAAAGGTATACAAAAAATTATATTGTTGATTTTCTTAGGAAAAAAATCCTTAATTTTGCAATCATTTTATCGGAAGAAAATACAAATCCAGTTAAGTACTTATAAATTATTATGGCGAATACGAAAGAACTAAGTGTAGAAGACAAATTAAGAGCATTGTATGATTTGCAATTAATTGATACAAGAATTGACGAAATCAGAAATGTTAGAGGAGAACTTCCTTTAGAAGTAGAAGATTTAGAAGATGAAGTTGCTGGTTTAAGCACTCGTTTAGATAAACTTAAAAATGATTTGACAGTTATTGAAGATCTTATCAAAGCTAAAAAAATAGCTATTGACGATCACAATGAGTCAATGAAAAAATATGTTAAACAACAAGAAACTGTTCGTAACAACAGAGAATTCAACTCTTTAACAAAAGAAGTTGAGTTTCAAGAGCTTGAAATTCAATTGGCTGAAAAGCAAATTAAAGAAATGAAAGCTACTATTGAACATAAAAAAGAAGTGATTTCTCAATCTAAAGAAAAATTAGATATTAAATCAACTCACTTGAAACATAAAAAGACAGAATTGAACGCAATTATGTCTGAAACTGAAAAAGAAGAAGGTTTCTTAACTCAGAAATCAGCGGAATACCAAGCTTTAATTGAACAACGATTATTGGCTGCTTACACAAGAATTAGATCAAGTGTTCGTAACGGATTGGCAGTAGTTTCTATTGAAAGAGGTGCGTCCGCAGGTTCTTTCTTTACAATTCCACCACAAACTCAAGTGGAAATTGCGTCAAGAAAAAAAATTATCACTGACGAACATTCAGGAAGAATTTTAGTTGACAGCTCACTTGCTGAAGAGGAAAGAGAAAAAATGGAAAAGATGTTTTCTAAATTTTAATTATATGAAGCCACGCTAATAACGTGGCTTTTTTAATATGAAGAAAATCAATTATTTCCTGCTTACAAAATCCATAGGTTTTTACATAAATGTGCTGAGTTTTATATCCCCAAAGAAAGCAACTCAAAAAGCATACGATTTATTCAGTATTCCTAGAAAAGGAAAAATTACTTTAAATTCAATTCCAGAAATTCTTCAAAATGCGGAAGCAATAACTTTGGATTTTGAAGGAAATGCCATTCAAACTTATATTTGGAAAGGCGACGAAACTGTCATTTTCTTAATTCACGGTTGGGAAAGCAATTCGGGTCGTTGGAAAAAAGCACTTCCATTTTTATTAGAATCTGGAAATACAATTGTTGCAATTGATGCGCCTGCTCACGGATTATCGGGCGGAATAGATTTCAATGTTCCAAAATACGCCGAATTTATAAATCACGTAGCCAAAATATACAATCCTCAAATTTTAATTGGTCATTCCATTGGCGGCAAAGCGTGTTTGTATTATCAATCGCTTTATCAAAATCCTTCGATTCAAAAGATGGTAATTCTTGGCGCACCATCGGATTTTAAAGTAATTCTCAAAAATTATATTGCATTATTAAGTTTGAATTCCATTATATATAAAGGTTTAGAAAATTATTATTTGGAAAATTACAACCTTACTATTACTGAATTTAGCGGTCAAATTTTCTCTTCCAATATCTCAACCAAAGGTTTTATCGCTCACGATATTGATGATAAAATCGTTGCTTTTTCAGAAGGAGAAAAAAATGCAATTGCTTGGAAAGATTCAATTTTTATTCCAACAAAAGGGATTGGACACAGTATGAATGATACTGATTTATATCAAAAAATAGTTGCTTTTTTGGTAGAAGCGTAACAATTTAATCTACAAATTATCTAATAAGCGATTTTCTAATTAACTTTGCACAATGGAAGAAAATCTAAAGCGTCTCAATAAATTCATTGGAGAAACCGGTTATTGTTCGCGTCGGGAAGCCGATAAATTAATTGACGAAGGTCGAGTAACAATTAATGGCGTAATTCCAGAGTTGGGCACGAAAGTCTCTAGTTCCGATGAAATTCGAATTGACGGAAAATTAATTCGAGAACAACGAGAAAAACCAGTTTATTTGGCATTCAATAAACCCGTAGGAATTGAATGTACAACCAATTTAGATGTTCGCAACAATATTGTAGATTACATCAATTATCCCAAACGGATTTTCCCAATTGGACGATTGGATAAAGCCAGTGAAGGATTGATTTTTATGACGAATGACGGTGATATTGTAAACAAAATACTTCGTGCTCGAAACAATCACGAAAAGGAATATACAGTTACGGTAAACAAGCCAATAACAGCCCAATTTATTGAAAGAATGGGCAACGGAATCCCGATTTTAGATACGATTACAAGAAAATGCAAAGTAGAACAAATCAGTCAATTTATATTTAAAATTGTTTTGACACAAGGATTAAACCGTCAAATTCGTAGAATGTCGGAATATTTAGGTTATGATGTGGTGGCGTTAAAACGTATTCGAATTATCAATATTTCATTGGATATTCCCGTGGGAAGATTTCGTGATTTGACCGATGCAGAAATCCTTGAATTGAACCAACTTATTGAACCTTCAAGCAAAACAGAAGAAGCGAGTTTGCCGAAAATAGAACCTGTGAAACGAAGAACAGAATTTATCAAAAAAGACGATCCGAGATTTAAAAATCGAGGAGATTATTAAAGATAAAAAAGCCTTAAACATAAATGTTTAAGGCTTTTTAGTAATTATTTACCAGCTAATTTTCTTTGTTCCCTTGCCAACAATGTGTTTTTCAACAGCATTGCAATAGTCATTGGGCCAACACCGCCTGGAACTGGAGTTATGAATGATGCTTTTTTGCTTACATTTTCAAAATCAACATCGCCTGTAATTACATATCCTTTTTCAGTTGTTTCGTCAGCAACCCGAGTAATACCAACATCAATTACTACGGCACCGTCTTTTACCATTTCTGCTTTAAGGTAATTTGGAACTCCCAAAGCCGTAATTATAATATCTGCTTGCGTAGTTATTTGCGCTATGTTTTTGGTATAACTGTGTGTTAATGTAACGGTAGAATTCCCAGGAAATCCCTTTCTTCCCATCAAAATACTCATCGGACGACCTACAATATGGCTGCGACCAATTACAACGGTGTGTTTTCCTTTGGTTTCAACATTATAGCGTTCTAATAATTCTAAGATTCCAAAAGGAGTTGCAGGTATAAAAGTGGTCATATCCAAGGCCATTTTACCGAAATTTTCTGGATGAAAACCATCTACATCTTTACTTGGATTAACAGCCATTAACACTTTTTGAGTATCAATTTGGTCTGGCAAAGGCAATTGAACTATAAATCCATCAATGTTGTCGTCTTCGTTTAACTCCTTAATTTTTAGAAGCAACTCGGTTTCGGAAGTGGTGCTTGGTAAATTTATAAGTGTCGATTTAAAACCTACTCTTTCACAGGCTTTCACTTTGCTCCCAACGTAAGTTAAACTTGCGCCGTCATTTCCAACGATAATCGCAGCCAAATGCGGCACTTTCTCGTTGTTGTCTTTCATCTTTTGAACTTCGGCCGTGATTTCGACCTTAATATCTTCAGATACTTTTTTTCCGTCTAGTAGTTGCATTGTTGTTGTGTGTAAAGTTTAAAGTTTAAGGTTTAAAGTTCTTGTCAGAACGGATAAAATTAAGCTAAAAACGGTTGTTGTTGTTGTTGTTGTTGTTGTTGTTGTTGTTGTTGTTGTTGTTGTTGTTGTTGTTGTTTTTGTTGTTATGTAAAGTTTAAAGTTTAAAGTTCTTGACAGAACGGAAAAATTAAGCTAAAACAGTTGTTGTATGTTATTGTTTTTTTTGACTTTCGACGTTATGACATTAAGACTTTCGACATTAAAACTACCTCATTCCAGGCATTCCACCTGTCATTCCGCCCATCATTTTCATCATATTTTTTCCGCCTGGCCCTTGCATCATTTTCATCATTTTGCTCATTTGGTCAAACTGCTTCATCAATTGATTGACTTGTTCAATTTTAGTTCCAGAACCTTTTGCAATTCTGGTTTTTCTTTTCATATCAATAATTGCAGGCTTTGTTCTTTCTTTTGGCGTCATAGAATGAATAATTGCCTCAATATGTTTGAATGCATCATCTTCAATTTCCACATCTTTCATTGCTTTTGTAGCTCCAGGAATCATTCCGACCAAGTCTTTCATATTTCCCATTTTTTTGACTTGCTGAATTTGAGAAAGGAAATCATCAAAACCGAATTCGTTTTTGGCAATTTTCTTTTGAATTTTTCTCGCTTCTTCTTCGTCATATTGCTCTTGCGCTCTTTCTACCAAAGACACAACATCACCCATTCCAAGGATTCGTTCCGCCATACGTTCTGGATAGAAAATGTCAATTGCTTCCATTTTTTCACCAGTTCCTACAAATTTAATTGGTTTGTTAACCACCGATTTTATAGAAATAGCAGCTCCACCACGAGTATCACCATCTAATTTGGTTAGGATTACCCCATCAAAATTTAATATATCATTGAATGCTTTTGCAGTATTTACAGCATCCTGTCCCGTCATTGCATCAACAACAAATAACGTTTCTTGTGGTTGAATTGCTTTGTGAACACGAGCAATTTCATCCATCATTTCAGCATCAACAGCAAGACGACCAGCGGTATCGACAATTACAACATTGTATCCTTTTTCTTTGGCATATTTAACTGCATTTTGTGCAATTTCAACAGGATTATTATTTCCTAATTCAGAATATACTTCAACGCCAATTTGACTTCCCACCACGTGCAACTGATTAATTGCAGCTGGACGATACACATCACACGCAACTAAAAGTGGATTTTTATTCTTTTTGGTTTTAAGAAAATTAGCTAATTTTCCCGAGAAAGTAGTTTTTCCAGAACCTTGCAAACCCGACATTAAAATTACAGTTGGCGCACCAGAAAGATTAATTCCTGAAACTTCACCACCCATTAATTCGGTTAATTCGTCTTTGACTAATTTAACTAATAATTGCCCAGGTTGTAGTGTGGTTAATACATTTTGTCCAATGGCTTTTTCCTTTACTTTGGTCGTAAAATCTTTAGCTATTTTAAAGTTAACATCGGCGTCTAATAAGGCACGACGAACTTCTTTTAATGTTTCGGCAACATTTATTTCTGTTATTTTTCCGTGTCCTTTTAGTATATGAAAGGCTTTGTCTAATTTATCACTTAAATTATCGAACATAATTGTACTTGTTTATTGAAATGCAAATATAAGATAAAGTTGGAAAGCGTCAAAGGTTCAAAGTGGCAAAATTACAGTTGTTTTTTAGCAAAATTATTTTGGTGCTGAAAATCCCATTTGCTCCTCTTTTTCACTTAATAACGGCTTTAATGAAAACCCAAATCAACCATTAATCCTTCTTCCGATTAACCGATTAAACAAATAACCGATTAACCCTTTCTGTGATTAACCAAATTAACCATTAACCTTTTCTGCGATTAACCGATTAAACAAATAACCGATTAACCCTTTCTCCGATTAACCGATTAAACAAATAACCGATTAACCTTTTCTAATTCCCTTATTGTTTTCGATATTTTGGAGCGAATTGTCCTCTTGTATTTGGAATTGCAATTCCCGCTTTCGGCTATATCTCTTCGCTTCGCTGCGAGGATACCGCCTCAAATGAAATTCACTGAACTCCAATTAAAATAAAAGTATAGTGAAGTAATCGGGGCTAAA
>CANIFM010000050.1 GCA_947466955.1 Bacteroidota bacterium | reverse complement strand
TATTGTTTCCAAAGTGTTCCTGGTGTTAGCATTTTTGTAGCTTCATTTTTCACTCTCAAAACCGCATTGTAAACTGCTTTTTGTCTTTCGGAAAAACGTCCCGAAACGGGAATCATACGCGTCATATCGCTTGAATAATTGGCGTATTCAGCAGCAACGTCAAGCAAAATCAAATCACCTGCTTTACATTGTTGGTTATTTTCGATATAATGCAAAACATTGGCGTTGTTTCCAGACGCAATTATCGGTGTATATGCGAAACCTTTGGAACGATTCCTAATAAATTCGTGAATAAATTCGGCTTCAATTTCATATTCTGTCACATTTGGTTTTACAAACGACAACACTCTTCGAAATCCTTTTTCAGTAATCGTACACGCATTTTGGATTAAATCCAATTCTTCACTTTCTTTTACAGAACGAATGCGCTGCAAAATCGGATTGCTTTTTGCAACAGCGTGCGCTGGATATTTATCTTTCCACCATTTTACAAAACGAGCTTCCCGAGTTTCTGTTTCCACAGACGCGCGATAATGCTCATTAGTATTGATGTAAATCGTCTCAGAATGCGTCATCATTTCGAATAAAATCTTTTCAAAATCTTGCAACCAATACACTGTTTTTATTCCTGAAACTTCAAAGGCACGGTCTTTAGAAAGTTTTTCGCCTTCCCAAATCGCAATGTGTTCGTTGGTTTCTTTTAGAAATAAAATCTCTCGTTGGTGCTCGTATGGTGCGTCAGGAAATAGCAACAAAATGCTTTCTTCTTGATCTACGCCAGACAAGTAAAAAATGTCTCGGTGTTGTGCAAATGGCAATGTACTATCTGCAGAAACTGGATAAATATCGTTGGAATTGAAAATCGCAACGCTATTCGGCTTCATTTGTGCCGAGAACTTTGCGCGATTTTTTATAAATAAATTACGGTCAATTTGATGGTATTTCATAATGCATAAAAATTAGACTACAAATCTAATCAATCCATTTGTAATATCGAGCACCAATTAAGTTCGGATTTTCATTTTCTATTTTGTCCAATATCCACTCACTTTTTGGGGCTTGAATACTTTGTTTTTGTTCTTTTTTATGCAATTTTTCGTAAGATTCAAATCCAATTTCAAAACTATTTTCTAATGTTTCAAACAGATTTACATTGGCTACAGCCGCTGCCCAATTGGGTTGAATTGTACCTTCAAAAACTTTAGATTTAGAACCACTTCCATACGCTAGAAACCCAAATTTTTCATTGGAAACATCGATTTTAGTATCGTGAAAATGAGCTAATGTTGACAAGAATCCCATAAATATAGAAGCCGTGTATAAATTTCCGATTAAGGAAGATGCGATTTCTGCAGGTTGCAATTTTTCGGTTACAAAGTTTCGGTATTCCTCGGATTTACTAATTTCTTTGAGCTTATTTTGATATTCTGATGCGTCTTCGTTTCCTGAAATAATTTGATTTTCGTGATCCAAAGCATAGATTTCAGATAACATTCTACGCCCTTGAAAGGAATAGGGCAGGTGCATAATTATGCTTTTCCAAGAATTATAAACCGAAGTGGAAGAATCGGCATTTTTCTTAAATGATAAATAAGCGTTTCTCGTTCTGTCCATATAACATTGGTTGGAATATTGACCGTCAAAAACGGGTTGGTCTTTGTGAATTTCAATTTCAGCTTCTAAATTATCAAACCAATTTTCATTGTTTGAATTTCCAGTAATTGCTTCTTTTGAAAGGATTCGATAGGGTTTAAAAAAATCAAAAACGCCTTTTGTACTGGCTGCCCAATTGGTATCAAAAGCTATAATTTGAGGATTTGAAGAAATCAACAAAGCGACTGCGCCCGCACCTTGCGTATATTCGCCAGTAGAATTCAGATCGTATTTTGCAATATCCGTAGTTACCACAATTGCTTTTTTTGTTGGATTCAATCGCACAAAATCGATGCAGTTTTGCATTGCATCAACACCGCCAATACAAGCAAATGTAAAATCGACTACATCACATTCGGACAAAGTATTTTCGCCAAATTTTTGTTCCATCAAAGCAACTAAATAGGAAGCAATTGGTTTTGAACTGTCGATTGCACTTTCCGTTCCAACATAAATTCGGGCAATATCCTCTAAATTGACATTTGAATTGATGATTAATTTTGTCAAAGCATTGGCACCAAAAACAACGGTGTCTTGATGCGCATCTGGCAAAGTCATTTTCAGCAAACCTAAACCTTTTTCTAATTTTTCAGGGTCGATATTTCTGGCTTTCGCCAAAGTATGTATAGGTAAATGTATTTTTGCTACATCAAATGCAATAGCGTCAATTCCGAATTTCATTTTCAATTTTTTTTGTAAAATTACAAAGATGAAAGCGATGTTATAGTGTATTTAAGCCCTAAAAATAGGAAGTTATATCATTTTTACGATATTAAAAATAATCGGTGAGTTCTTCTATGAATTTAATAATTTTATATTGAAACAAGCGTTTATTTAGTTAATTTAGCAGAGAATTTAATTTAACAAATGTTCTTTTATGAAAACAATATTTTTGGTTTTTTCGATGGTTTTTTTTGTAGTTTCAAATGCTCAAAACAAACAATCGTATCAAATTTTCAATCAAAACGGCAAGAAAGTTTGTTATAAAAATATAATAAACAATTCCCAAAAATCAGATGTGCTTTTGTTTGGAGAATACCACGATAATTCTGTTGCCCATTGGCTTGAATTAGAAATAACGAAAGATTTAAGTGAAAAAAGAAACTTGGTTTTAGGGGCAGAAATGCTAGAAGCCGATAATCAAAAACAAGTTAATCAATATTTGAAAGCCGAAATTAATCAGAAAAAGTTAGACAGCACCGCCCGACTTTGGCCTAATTATAAAACAGATTACAAACCATTAGTTGATTTTGCAAAAGATTTAAAACTTGCTTTTGTTGCTACAAATATCCCACGAAGATTTGCAAGTTTAGTTTTCAAAAATGGATTTGAAGCGCTGGATAAATTGTCAGACGAGGAAAAAACTTGGGTTGCACCGTTACCCATTTTATACGATGCAACATTGCCTGGATATGTAAAAATGGTTCAGGAAATGGGCGGTCACGGAGGTGAAAATCTTCCGAAAGCCCAAGCCTTGAAAGATGCAACGATGGCTTATTTCATAAATAAAAACCGAACCGAAAATTCACTTTTCATTCATTATAACGGTTCGTATCACAGTGATAATTTTGAAGGGATTTATTGGTATTTAAAACAACAAAATCCAAATTTGAAAATAATTACTATTGCAACTGTTTCTCAAAAAGACATTTCAAAATTGGAATCCGAAAATTACAATAAAGCAACTTTCATTATTGTAATTGATGAAGATGTAACAAAAACATATTAATTGCATAAAATGAAATTTTGTTTTTTGTTGAATTTTCATTAATTCATTGAATAATTGTAAAAACTTTCAACAATAAATAAGCAATTGTCCAAAACACTTTAAAATCATTATAAATAACTACGAAAAGGTTGTAGTATGTTTCATTTATGATTATTTTTGTGACTTATTATATAAAAATTGTTTTTATTATGGCCAATTCTACAGTATTAAAGTCCTCGATTGCGAAGAAAGTTGCAATGGCACTTTCGGGACTTTTTTTGATTACATTTCTTACTTTGCATTTTGCTATCAACTTTACTTCGGTTTTGAGTGCGGATGCTTTTAATGTTGCTTCACATTTTATGGGTTATAATCCAATAATTCAATTTGTAATGCAGCCTGTTTTGGTGGCAGGAGTTGTTTTTCATTTTGTAATGGGAATGATTTTAGAATTAAAAAATCGTAGTTCAAGACCAATTTCTTATGCAAAATACAACGGAGCTGCAAATGCTTCTTGGGCATCAAGAAATATGATTGTTTCAGGATTGGTAGTTTTAGCGTTCATCGGATTGCATTTTTATGACTTTTGGGTTCAAGAAATTGTTTATAAATATGTTGATGTAAACGCAATTGAGCCAACCAGATATTACGAAGAATTGAATCACAAATTTGAAAGTCCTATTCGTACTGGATTGTATTCTTTGGCATTTTTATTATTGTCATTGCACTTGTGGCACGGGTTCAACTCATCGTTTCAATCGGTAGGGTTTAATAATAAATATTCAAAAGCACTTCATAAATTAGGTTATACGTTTGCAATTGTTGTTCCTTTTGGATTTATTGTTGTCGCGTTGTTTCATCATTTCAATCAAATTTAATTCAATTTATGAATTCAATAATTGAAAATAATAAGTCATCAATCGCAAAACTTTGTAAAGAGAATAAGGTTGATAAATTATATGCTTTCGGCTCTGTATTAACTGATAATTTTAACGAAAACAGTGACATTGATTTCGTGGTTTCATTTAACAATCATATTAAATTATTAGATTATGCAGACAATTATTTTAATTTACTGTTTTCTTTCGAAGACTTGTTTAATAAAAAAATTGATTTGATTACTGAAAAATCGTTGAAAAACCCTTATTTTATTAAGGAAGTTAATGAAACGAAGCAATTAGTATATGGAACATAAAATAGCCAAATATTTGTTTGATATATTTGAATCCATTCAATCCATTGAAAGTTATCTGGGAAACAATAGAGATTACAATGAATATTCCAAGAATAAACTCTTAAGAAGAGGAATTGAAAGAGAATTAGAAATTATTGGCGAAGCATTAAGTAGTTTGAAAAAATTGGACAATTCAATTGAAATTAGTTTTTACAAACAAATAATAGGATTAAGAAACCAGATTATTCACAGTTATGACAACATAGACGATGAAATAATTTGGGGAATTGTAATAAGGCATTTGCCAAAATTAAAAATAGAAATAGAAAATTTACTTAATAAATAAACACCAGTTTATGGCATTAGATTCAAAAATTCCAGAAGGTTCAATTTCGGACAAATGGACAAATTATAAAGATCATATCAATTTAGTAAACCCAGCAAACAAACGTAATTTAGACATTATTGTTGTTGGAACTGGACTAGCTGGAGGTTCTGCTGCGGCAACATTAGCAGAATTAGGATATAACGTAAAAGCATTTTGTTTTCAAGATTCACCACGTCGTGCGCATTCAATTGCTGCTCAAGGTGGAATTAATGCGGCGAAAAATTATCAAGGCGATGGAGATTCAACTTTCCGTTTATTTTATGATACTGTAAAAGGTGGCGATTACCGAGCGCGTGAAGCAAATGTGCATCGCTTGGCTGAAGTTTCTACTAATATTATCGATCAATGTGTGGCTCAAGGAGTTCCTTTTGCCCGTGAATATGGTGGATTATTAGACAACCGTTCTTTTGGAGGAACATTGGTTTCTCGTACTTTTTATGCAAAAGGACAAACAGGACAACAATTATTATTAGGTGCTTATTCGGCGATGAACCGTCAAATTGGTCGTGGAAAAATAAAAATGCACAACCGTCACGAAATGCTTGATTTAGTTATCGTTGATGGAAAAGCAAGAGGAATTATTGCACGTGATTTAGTATCTGGAAAAATCGAAAGACATTCTGCACATGCTGTTGTTATTGCTTCTGGAGGATACGGAAATGTATTTTTCCTTTCTACAAACGCAATGGGAAGTAACGTAACTGCTGCTTGGAAAATTCACAAAAGAGGCGCGTATTTCGCAAATCCTTGTTATACACAAATTCACCCAACGTGTATTCCAGTTTCTGGGGATCATCAAGCAAAGCTGACATTAATGTCGGAATCGTTGCGTAATGACGGACGAATTTGGGTTCCGGCAAAATTAGAAGATGCAAAAGCTATTCGTGAAGGAAAATTAAAACCAACACAAATCGCTGAAGCGGATAGAGATTATTATTTAGAAAGACGTTATCCAGCTTTTGGAAATTTAGTACCGCGTGATATTGCTTCTCGTGCTGCTAAAGAAAGATGTGATGCTGGTTTTGGAGTTAATAAAACTGGAGAAGCTGTATATTTAGATTTTGCTGCGGCAATTCTTAGATATGGAGTAGATCAAGCGAGATTGAAACATTTAGATGAAAATGATACTGCTTTAGTAATCAAATTAGGAACAGAAGTTGTTGCTAATAAATACGGTAACTTGTTTCAAATGTATGAGAAAATCGTTGATGAAAACCCCTATTCAACACCAATGATGATTTACCCAGCGGTTCACTACACAATGGGTGGAACTTGGGTTGATTATAACTTACAAACTACAATTCCTGGTTGTTTCTCAATTGGAGAATCAAATTTTTCTGACCATGGAGCCAACAGATTGGGAGCTTCTGCATTGATGCAAGGTTTGGCTGATGGCTATTTCGTATTGCCATATACAATTGGCGATTATTTAGCACCAGATATTAAATTAGGAACAATTTCTACCGATTTACCAGAATTTGAAGCTGCAGAAAAAAATGTTCTTACTCAAATAGATCAATTAATGAACAACGGCGGTTCTAAACCTGCAGATTATTTCCATAAGAAATTAGGAAAAATTATGTGGGATAAAGTTGGAATGGCTCGAAATGAAAAAGGATTAATTGAAGCGCAAGCAGAAATTGCCCAAATTAGAGCAGATTTCTATAAAGAAGTAAAAATTCCTGGAACAGCAGATAGTTTCAATCCAGAATTAGCAAAAGCACTTCGTGTTGCCGATTTCCTTGAATTGGGTGAATTGTTTGCAAAAGATGCCTTGCATAGAAACGAATCTTGTGGAGGTCACTTCCGTGAAGAATTTCAAACTCCAGAAGGAGAAGCGCAACGTGACGATGATAATTTTGCGTATGTAGCAGCGTGGGAATACAAGGGAAATCCAAGTGATGCCATATTACACAAAGAAGAATTGAAATTCGAAAACGTTAAATTAGTTCAAAGAAGTTATAAATAGTAATTAGTCAAATGTCTAACGTCTTAATGTCACCCGACTTTCGACTTTCGACTTTATGACTTTCAAACGAAACAAGATGAAATTAGCACTAAAAATATGGCGTCAAGAAAACGCTAAAGCTACTGGTAAAATGGTAGATTATACGGTTGATAATATCGAACCAGATATGTCTTTTCTTGAAATGCTTGACATTTTAAACGATGAATTAATCGTAAAAGGAGATGATACCGTTGCATTTGACCACGATTGTCGTGAAGGAATTTGCGGAATGTGTTCTTTATATATCAATGGTGAAGCGCACGGACCAGACCGATTGGTAACCACGTGTCAATTGCACATGCGTAAATTTAAAGACGGCGATACCATTTATATTGAGCCTTTCAGAGCAAAAGCATTTCCTGTAATTAAGGATTTAGTTGTCGATAGAAGTGCTTTTGATAGAATCCAACAATCGGGAGGTTTTGTATCTGTAAACACTTCAGGAAATACAATTGATGCCAATACCATTCCTATCCCAAAACACGATGCAGACAGGGCTTTTGATGCAGCAACTTGCATTGGTTGTGGCGCTTGTGTGGCGACTTGTAAAAACTCATCAGCAATGTTATTTGTATCTGCCAAAGTATCTCAATTTGCACTTTTACCTCAAGGGAAAGTGGAAGCGACCGACCGTGTAATGAATATGGTTGCACAAATGGATGCCGAAGGTTTCGGAAATTGCACCAATACAGGAGCTTGCGAAGTGGAATGTCCAAAAGGAATTTCACTCGATTATATTGCCCAAATGAACAGAGAATATTTAGCGGCAAGCTTGAAAGGATAAGTGTCATTGCGAGGCACGAAGCAATCTAAACGCATTCATTAAATTGAATGCGTTTTTTTTATTCCCATATTTTCATTTACCAATTAATAACTCAAAATTTTCTTATTTTTCAGGAGCGAATTGTCCGTCTTTTTCAGGAGATGCAATTCCCGCTGTCATTCCAAATCCTCGCTAAAAAGCTCGGGATTTTCCCTACCATCGGGGCTAAAATTTAAGTTAATTTGTTAATTTGGTTATTTGGGAGAAATAGTTATTCAGTTTAAAACGGTGGCTGAAATCCTTACCCCAGCTTGTCATTGCAAGGCACGAAGAATTCCAAAGGAGTGGGAGACGAGACGGGAAAGTGGTAGAGGAAAAATCCTTACCCCAGCCCGTTATTGCGAGGCGTTGCGAGGCACGTGGCAATCAGTTGTCGCATCAGTAATTGTGTTAGAATGCATCCGTTTCCATAAAAGATTGCCACGCTCCACTTTGTTCCACTCGCAATGACAGTACTTCGCACAGCAATACCGACTATTAGGAACGTTTAATTTTTATAGAACACTTCGTAGAGCTTGGGCATCTGTTAGAACCGCACTGCTCATCTATTCATCATCATTATCATCAAAGAATATCTCATTATCTATTTCACCACTTAAATTATCATAAAATTTCATTTTATCTTTAGAATTGTCAAACGTAGAAGCATCATTAATAAAACCAATTTCAGCACCTGCAATTTTTGAATTAACGGTATAATGTTTTCTAATATATGGTTTCAATTCATTAGTTAAATTTTCTGGAATATCATTATCAACAATTATTATTTGGAAACTATTTGATGACTTATTTAAGGAAATTAGATATCTGTACATGTTCTCATATTTTTTAGAATCATTCATCCCTTCAGCAAAATCTTCTTTAATATCTGTTTCTACTAAATCTTTATCCTTAGTTTTTCCGATATATTTTGCAATAGTATCAATCATTAAAAATGATGGGTAATTAACACTATTCTCAGACGCATAAAGCATTAAACTAATAAAATAACCAACAGAAGTTATTGTTCTTACACCACCTGAAGTAATCTGTTCATAATCTTTATTTCTAATATTTGGTAAATAATTTTTAGGAGAGATTGTAACATTTTGAGCATTTTTGACACCAACAAAATTCACAAAATCTTTTAGTTTTATTCCTAAATCTTTAAATACGTCATCTAATTTTGGTGCATTTTCTTTTAATTTTTTTAATGTTTCATTATGTTCATTTATTTTACTATCTAAATCTTTTATTTCATCATCATTGATTGATTGTTGAATTCTTATTTTATAAAAATGCTTTAAATTTTTTCTATCACTATCTAAACTCCCAGATCTACTAGACAAAGCATCTCTTCTGTTAATAAATGGAGAAACTATATTTATTGACTGTTTATCTAATAAATATCTCAATTCTTCTAATTCAGATGCTTTTGTTTTAATTTGATATTCTTTATTTTCTATAGATTCTTTTAGAACATCATAAATTTTTTCAATTTCTTTTTTTCGTCTTCTTAAACCGTTTAGTTCACCTTTAATACTTGTTGCATTTGAATTTGTAAAATGTTCTTTTAGTTTGCTTATGTTCATTGATTGCTCACAAACAGGACAATTGATTTGACTATCTTCTCTTCGTGGAAATTTATCTATTACCTCTAAAGTTGCGATTACTTTTCTTATATCATTACTATATTCATTTCTTAAGGATATGTTTTGTCTTATCTCCTGTTGATTTACAATTAAATCTTGACTTATTTCTGAAATTTCACTCTCAATATATTGAATATCCGTTCTTAAATTATCTAAATCAGTACTGTCCTTAATAATTTCTTTATCAATATTTTTTAATTCAAAAATGATTGCATTATATTCTTCTTCTATACTATCAAGTTTAAATGTCAAATCTTTTAATGAATCAACTTCTGTTTCTTTAAGAAAAGATGAAACTGATTTATTCTTTTTTTCTAATTCATTTTTTAAAACAATTTTTTCGCCAATAATTTTTACAAGTTCTAATATTTGACTATCCAATACATTATACATCAATTTAAATGTTTCACGTAATTTTACTAAGTAAGGTTGGTTGTCGCCAAAAATTTTTTTACTGCCAATTTTATCTTGATCTAAGTAATTATACTTAAAAAGATCTCTAAAACTCAATCTTATCAATTTTGAATCAGCTCTAGAGGGTGCTTCCTTTAGTTTGATAATAGGAATGTTAATTGATGATAAAAGAAAATCTGAAAAAAATCCATCTTCACTGTTTTGAACATAATTCGGAGAGTAATATTTAGGAAAGAAATTATTTATCTCAATGTGTGGACATTTATAAACTTCTATTTCATTATTTGGCTTAAAAATATCTCTTTTAATAGTATAAACTATCCCTCGTAAGGCTACCTCGAGTAAACAATATTTACCCGTAATCTCAATTTCATCATAAAAATCAACTTTATTTGAGCCTAAACAATAATTTATTAAATTAAGAATACTTGACTTACCAGTATCTGAATCTCCATATATAATATTTAGTCCTTCTTTAAAATTAACCTCATAATTCTTTCTACTTCCTACTAAAACTAAATGATTGACTATTAATTTTGGTGTTACTATTTTTAGTGCCATTTTATTATAAATAAGATTGAATAATTTGATTAATTTTTGAATGTGGCATACTCAATAAAGGTTTCATTTGAGATAACACTTTTTTTAGTCTTTGAAAATATATTGTTTCTAGTTGATTAGCATGATTAATTCCATTTTCATTTATTATGTAATAAACTTGAGTATCTAAACCAATTTTTATATCTAAAAAACCATAAGAGATCAAAATATTTAATAAAATCTTAATTTTAGTAAAATCAAATAATTGACCTCGATTAGGGAACATTGCTTCAATAGAATATTTTTCTGAATTATTAAGTTTTAAAATCATTTTATCTTTTTCAGTTAATATTTTATTTAGCAAGATTGGGTGTTTAGTTAAAAATTCAAACTGAGCAATTCTCTCAAGATTAAATACGAGGTCTTTTTTTGTGCTTTTTGAAAGAATATCTAAAAGTATCAATAATTTGCCAACTCTTAAATTAACTTCATTATCTGGAAAGTAAAAAGGTAAATTTGACATATCTTATTTTTTATTATAGACCGTTTTAAACTCTTCGAATGTCTTAATATTATGTTCTTTTGCCCACCAAATATCTTCATTCTTATCTGCAAGCTGTTGCATCATGCCAAATTTTTGCAAACTCTGTAGAGAAGAATAAAATGTAACCAAATGCTTTTTGTCTTCTTCAAGGATTTTTTCATAAACAGCTGTTAACAAAGCATCTGAATTACTATGCTTGCCTGCTAATAATTTTCCAAACTCTATAATATACAACTCTTTGATTCTATCATACAAAGGCGCTAGCAATTTTATATTCTCACCTAAAGAATACAGTTTTTTGATTACGTATTCAGCCTCAAAAAAGGCTTTTTTAGAATTATTTAAAAGAGTGTTGTGAATATCAGCCATAAATAATTTCAAAACAAAAATCTCTTCATCATATTGACCTGAATCAGTAAAAGGTTCATGATTTTGAATTTCTTGAACTCTTTGCTCCTTTAAAAATTCATTTAATTCTAAAATTAATGCATCTACTATTACATTTCTAGAAGTTGGTACTATTATACTAAAATGATCATCATCAGAATATATTACCTTTTGACTATCAGCATCTAATGCTATTGAGCTTTCCTTTGCAACAATTTTATCATATAACCCTTGAGCATAAATTCTTTTCGGTAAATTTTTATTTTGAACCCATTCGTTATTCATGGATGAAATACTTTCACTTAAAGCAGATAAATCTTTCGTTTGCACATTGTTAATTAATAACTTTCCAAAATTTGCTATTATAGAACCTAAATGAGGTGTTGCAAGCGATATATATAATTTAACCTTTGAATCAGTATTCTTTTTTAAATCATCTAGTATAAATCTTTTCGCTACCAGACCTCCCATACTATGACCTATCAGAATAATGTTTTCATAGTCAGCACATGTATATTGAATTCTTGATTCTAATAATTTACTTAATTCATTTATTGGAAGATTTATTGGGTTTTTATTTTTATTAAATAAATTTAAAATAGATTTAGTTTTAGGAAATAAATTAAGTAATTCTGTATGATATTGAAATAAAGCAATACTAAAATTATTAAATATTGCTTTATCTTCAATTATATAATCAATCAATGATTTTGAACCGTCTTTATTTGTCCAAGTCTCTTCACTGCCTGTAAACCCATGTATGAAAATCACTAGGTTCTTTTTTTCTAATGTATTATGTATAAAATTTATCATTAATTTTGTTTGTAATTAATTCCCTCCACAACCCTAATTCCCTCAAGATTTTTTATTGTTTTTTTGGAGTTCGTGAATCACCAAAACTATTTTTATTAATTTGAACTTTCCACTATGGCGATTTCCTCCGCACTCAAACCATACAATTCATACACCATAGCATCAATTTCTTGTTCTAAAACTTGGGTGTCGGCTGTCATTGCGAGGGACGAAGCAATCTGTGGTTGAGATTTTAGCAAAAGGATCTCGTTAACTTTGTCTATAAAGGGTTGCTGCGATTCTTTGGAGATTTCTTTAATTGGAAATTCTTCAATAGTTGCTTTTTTTAATGTGTATGCACCACCAGCAGTCATAACTCCAATTTGTGTAAATAAAAAATTCATCAATTTTGAATTTAAAACACCTAATATGTATTTTAAATCCAATTCATCAGAAATCAACATAAATCCTCCACTAGACAAATAATTTTTATCAGTATCCAAAGCAAATCCCCACTTATCAGCAGTTAAAGGCCAAATGATTTTGTCTTTATCGAAGTTTTCTTTATAGGAAGCAGCACATCTTTGTAAAGCATACCATTCATATCTTATACCTGTTTCTTGTTTGTTCCTGTTAGATAATTCAGTTTGATAATTTTGAAAATGAGTATATAATGAGTTATAGTTTTCAATCATTGATTTTTCAGCATCTTGCAAAGTAACATTGCTATTATTTTGCAAAGGAAAATGCCATTCAACAAAAATTAATTGTTGCTCACTTTTTTTATAAAAATATTTTTTTATTTCCCTTCCTTTCAACAAAGGTTTTAAAAACTCAATATTTTTATTGTCTTTTTCTATTAATTCTTTAGCAGATTCATTTGAAATAATAAAAGCTGGATCAAATCCTGTGGTAACCCCTCTTTTGATATCAATTGAATTGATATCTTTGAGTTTACTGGTATTAAGATATAATTTTTCAATTAAATTAGAAGCAATACTAGAATTAAATGACCAAGCCGATTCATTTACAGAATCTGACAAAACAGCTATATTTCTAAATGAAATTTGGCTATTAAAATCTAAAAATGGAGAAGGTTCTTTTGAAAATTCACAAAACGAAAAATCTGATTTAAGTTTGTTTTTCTCAAAAATAATTATCAAACTAGAAACTAAAGCCTCATCAAATATTGGTACTTGTTCAAAGTTTACAATTGAGTGAATTTTATTTTCTGAAATAAATTTACGTAAAGGTTTACCATATTCAGTTTTGAAAAATTTGTTAGTATTTATATAAGAAACAAAACCGTTTTCTTTTAATACATTAATACCTAATTCAAAAAAATAACTACTCAAATCAGAACTGCTATAATATACTTTGAATTTACTTTTTAATATATTACTAATATCCGCAAGTTTTTTAGCATCAATATAAGGCGGATTCCCAATCACCACATCAAAACCCACAAAATCGCCGTTATCATTCAGCACATCAGGAAATTCAAAGCGCCATTCAAAGGCATTTTCATAAATCTTGTTGCCTATAATTTCTTCAATTTCAAGCTCAATTGTTTTTATATCGGCGGTTAAGGCAGTTACACTTTTGTTCCAGACGGTTTGCTCTTTCTTGCTGCGTTCAAAAAGTCCCGTTTGGTTGGTGAGCATAAAAAGTTCGCCATTCAGGCGTTTTAGCTTTACTTTCTTGGGGTCGCTTATGCCAATTTCGGTTCTAAAATTCCCTTTTATATCCGTAATCAGGCGCTCCATTTCTCGTTTCTGCTCCTTGCTGTCGGCATTTCTATAGGTAGCCACCGCCAGTTTATAGCTCTCAATGTTCCACTTGCTGTTCTTTAAGGCAATTTTCAAATCGGCATCCAATCCAAAACGCGCTATCAACGAATTGCCACATTTTATGTTAATATCAATGTTGGGTAGGGTTTCAAGCCCCCTAACCCCCAAAGGGGGAACTCCAATAGTTGCGCTCCCTGAAGCTGTTCCCCCTTCGGGGGTTAGGGGGCGGTAGTACGAATTTTTCAATAATTCAATCCACAATCGCAAACGGCAAATCTTCACCGAGTTCGGGTTAATGTCCACCCCAAACAAGCAGTTTTCTATAATAGTTTGCTTCTCGTGGAAAAGCGTTTCCTGAATGCGCTGGCTTTCTTTGTTGTTCGGGTTATAGGAAAACAGGATGCCGTCTTCATCGGTAACAATCAATTCGTCGTTCACGACTTC
>CANIFM010000049.1 GCA_947466955.1 Bacteroidota bacterium | reverse complement strand
ACAGTGTTTCGTAAAGGTAGAATTGCCAATGATTCAGGCAACTCTTCGTTGTTCATCTCTTCTTCGTCTTCTGGTGTTAAAAGCGGAATTAATTCTGCTTCGGAATCAAATTCTTGAAGTGACAAATTGTCAATAGTGATTATTTTAGGGTTTGACATAGTAAAAATTAGGTCAGTTTAAAATTATATTTTTTTATAAAAAAGATGCAAGTAGTAATGAATCATACCTTTTACACCGGAAAGAAGTAAATATTATTGATAACATTTATGTATCCATCTTATATAAAGCAATCATTATGCCATTTGGATTTGTAAAAAAAGCTATCATATAGATAGCTTTTCTGGTATATTTAGAAAATAATTTATACTATAATTTATACACCAGTTCTACTGATGATGGTATTGATTGAAAAATCCCATTTGCATCGACAGACAAAATAGCCGCAGGAGTTATTTCAGATGTTAATGTTCTTTGATAAGTTGTAAAATCAAACATAAATTGTTTTATAAATGCTACACCTTGAAAAGTATAAGATAAAGTTAATATATCTCCTGAAAGAACCCAAGTTCCACTAACAGATAAATCGTCTTTACATTCAACGCTTTGTTGTAATGCTGATGCTTCAACGTCTATTCCTTTTGTAGTAAATGAAAAGGTATGAGTTGCATTTATTTTTAAAGTATTACTGTTAAAGCAAGAAGCTTCATGCATCTGATTTGATGAAATAATTAAATCTCCATTCAAATTTGTTGGATCAGAAGTATTGTATTCTGTTAATATGTAAGTACCTAAAATTCTTGATTCTAAATACGTATTACCATTTCCATTTAATACTGAGTCAACAGGCTCAACATTACAAGAAGATAATGTAATGAACGTCAATGCAAAAAATAATTTTGAGGCTAATTTTAATTTATTCATTTTGGATTTTATTTAATTTTCGTCAAATATATATTAATTAATTATTTAATCATAATTTTTTTTGGAACTCTCGATAATAAAACAATTCCAGTAACAAAAAACAAACCTAAAAAAACTATTGAATACCTAGGACTTCCTGTTACTTGGTCGATGATTCCATAAAGACACATTCCAATAACGATTCCAATTTTTTCTGAAACATCATAAAAACTAAAAAAAGAAGCTGTATCATCCGTTTCTGGTAGCATTTTGGAATACGTAGAACGAGAAAGTGCTTGAATTCCTCCCATTACTAAGCCAACAAAACCAGCTGTCAAATAAAATTCAATAGGTAAAGTCACAAAAAACGCAACCAAACATAAAACTGCCCAAATGCAATTTAAAAATATTAAAGTGGTAATGTTTCCAAACTTTTCTGATGCTTTTGAAGTTAAATTGGCACCCAAAATAGCGACTAATTGAATTACTAAAATACTAATTATTAAACCTGTCGTTTTTTCACTATCAGATGCCCAAGAAATTTCTTGCTCACCAAAGTAAACTGCAATAATCATAACCGTTTGAACCGCCATTCCATAAACAAAGAAACTTCCCAAAAATCGTTTTAATTGCACGTTGTGTTCTAATAAATACCAAACTTTTTTGAGTTCGTGAAAACCATTAAAAACTACTGCTTTTGTAACTTTATGACCTTTATTTCCTTTCGGCAAATAGTAATACGTATATTGACTGAAGCCAATCCACCAAATTCCAACCATTACAAAGGAATAGCGCATTGCCTTCATACTTGCTTCTCCCGAAGTTCCAGTAATTCCAAAAAAATCAGGTTTCATAACCATTGCCAAGTTAATAATTAGCAATAAAACGCTTCCAATATATCCAATTGAAAACCCTTTGGCGCTTATTTTATCTTGCTGTTCTGGAAATGCGATGTCAGGCAAATAGGAATTATAAAAAACCAAACTTCCCCAAAAACCAACCAATCCAAAAAAGTACGCAATTAAGCTATAATAAATGTGTTCCAATGAAAACCAATACATTGCAATACACGAAAGCGCACCCAAATAGCAGAAGAATTTCATAAAATTCTTTTTGTTTCCAACATAATCGGCGATACCAGATAATAATGGCGAAATAAATGCGACCAATAAAAATGCAGCTGCCGTTACAAAACTAATTAGCGCCGTACTTTTGAGAGTTGTTCCAAATACATCAATATAGGAAACGCCTCTGATTTTGAATAATGCGCCATAAAAAATAGGGAAAATTGCGGATGCAATTACCAAGCTGTAAACGGAATTTGCCCAATCATAGAAAGCCCAAGCATTCAGTAATTTTGAATTTCCTTTTTCAAGATTTGCCATAAATAATCAGTAGGTATTAGATATAAGTAAGTCGAAAGTTTTAATGTCGTAAAGTCTAAAAATAGTAAAAAACTAGATAAAATTAGTCTATTACAATAAATCACATATTTTAAAATAAAAAACTGATTATACTTACTACTTAATAGTCTTAAAAACAGCACCGAAGATAGTATTTTTTATTTAAAAACAACACCAAATTTTGCTGCTTCAATCTTGGCTTCTGGGATTAAACTTTTCAATTTTTCAATTCGGGTTGCATCAGATGGGTGGGTGCTTAAAAATTCAGGTTGTGCTTTTCCACCTGAATTTGCTGACATTCTTTCCCAAAAAGCGACCGCAGTAGTTGGATCATAACCTGCAATTGCCATTAAAATTAACCCGATTTTATCTGCTTCACTTTCATGACTTCTGCTAAAAGGCAGCATCGCACCATATTGTGTAACGCCCCCATAAGCGGTCATCCAAACTTGTTTTTCTTGATTACTTTTAGAATCTGTAACGATTCCCACAACCCCTGCTCCTGCTTGTTGCAATATGCCCGCACTCATTCGTTGCGCTCCGTGATTTGCCAATGCGTGCGCTACTTCGTGCCCCATTACGGTTGCCATTCCAGCATCGTCTTTGCAAATTGGCAAAATGGCAGAATAGAATACTATTTTTCCGCCAGGCAAACACCAAGCATTTACTTCTTTGCTTTCAACCAGTTTATATTCCCAAGAATAATCCTTTAAATAGTCTTTAAATCCGTTGGCATTCAAATATTTTTCGGCTGCCACTTTAATTTTTAAACCTACCGTTTCAACACGTTTTGCATCGGTAGTACCCGAAACCACTTTATTATCTTTCAAAAAAGTGCCATATTGCTGAAAAGATGTTGGAAACAGTTCACTATTAGAAACAAAATTCAATGTGTTTTTACCTGTAAAAGGATTCTTAGCACAAGAAATGACAATAGAAATGGCGACAAAAAATAAGATTAAATGCTTCTTCATAAAATATAATTTTAATGCAACTTCAGAATATATAAATTGAACTAATAATGATTTATAGATTATCTGCTAAATTTTCTAAGACATTGAGTTTACTTTCTGGAAAACTGCATTTGATATTTGACTTAGTATATCAGCAAGCTTTTTATTGTCTTTTCCTTTGGTCATAATAGTAAGTAAATAAACCTTCCCATTCAAGTAAACGATAGCCGATTCATGAAGTTGTTTTTCAACAGCATCACCGCTTTCGCCAAATTTATGAACAACTTTAGTCCCATTAGGCAATCCTTTAATTATTCCTTCTTTGAAATTGCATTTCGAAAGCAACTCGGTTGCAAATTCCGAATCTTTAATATTTAAATAAGCACCATTATACAAAGCTCTCATAAAAACAGAAAAGTCTTTTGCAGAAACAGGATAATTACCAGCGTTCCAATTAGGAGCTTCCAAACCAAGATCTGTAAACACTTTTTGAAAAATTTTTACATCAATAGCGTTATTTAATAATATTGTGGCATTATTGTCTGAATAAGTTATCATGTAGTCTAATAATTGTCTTATAGTATATCGCTGCCCCAATACAATAGATTTTGATAAAAAAACTGGTTTTTTATCTGTTTGAAAATAATGATCAAAAAGAATTTCTTTATTTAACAACCCTGGATTTACTTCATTCATCTTTAAAAAAGCAATCAATTCTGGAACTTTCAGTAATGAACCAGGAAAATATTTTTCATCTTCGTTTAATGAAGTCCAATCATTAGAATTAAAATCTTTAAAGTAAAAAGACGCAGAAAAAAGATCGTTTGTTTGTTTATTTGCATCAATAATTTCCGTGACGCGTTGTTTTATTGGCCATAAAACCTCAGATTCACAAGCATTATCAACAAATAATAGTGGTTTTACAAACTGGTATCCTTTTAATCTTTTAACAGAATAACTACACGAAGAAGAATTACCAACAAGATTTTCAATCTCTTTTTTATTTTGGTAATTATCGTATTGATTTGTAATAAAAATGACGGAAATACTTATAATTGAAATAATAATCAAAAAATAAGGTAAAGGAATTGATTTACGAAAGAGGGATTTCATATAATTGTTTAAAAATACAAATTTAAGTATAAAATTTAGTATTAACACTTTAAAAATGTTAAAATGCAATTTTTCATGCTTATTTTAAGTAATTAGATAATTTTATAAACCTTAAACTTAAAAAATTCAAATACATTCGAGATTCAAAATGAAGCTGTTAAAAAAAGCAGACCTATAAGCCGGGTTCTGTCTCCGATAAATCGGAGCCTTATCATTTATCTTGGCTCGAAATTACTCGCAAGCTCTATCTTTCTACCCTTCAACAACGGACGAGAAGCCCTTGACTATTGATATACTTGAAATTTCACCGCATAGAGTTTACCTGGTTTCACTACAGCCTTACCTGTACATACTTTCTGTTGCACTTGTCCTCTCTCGATTACTCGAAATGACGGGCGTTACCCGCTATGCTTCTCTTTGGTGTCCGGACTTTCCTCCCCGATTAAATCGCGGCGATAAGGCGGTCTGCTGTGCAAATTTACAACTTATATACTTTTTTAATGCTATTTATAAAAAAGACTTTAACAAAATTATAAATAAACCGATTGAAATTCTTCGTAAATTTATATGAATCAAATACTTATAAAATGGAAACGCAATACCATTATACCACTGTTTTAAATGCCTTAAAAGAATTGAATGAAAAAGGCTTTATTCTTGATTTTAATCTTCACGAAAATGAAATAATAAACCATCCAAACAATTATAAAATTACTGATATTTATCGCTATGATGGCGAAAACAATCCCGATGAAGAAGCGACTGTATATGGAATTGAATCTGTTTTTGGAGAAAAAGGAGTTTTCGTTGCTGGTGGTTCCGCTAATTCAAATAGTGTCGCTGCAAAAGTATTGAACAATGTGGGAATTAGTTAATGATTTTTGGTTGTTGGTTGATGGTTGTTGGTTGTTGGTTGTTGGATTTCGTACTAAGTTAAATTATGACGTTACTTCTACTTAGATATTTCGCAAATTCGTGGCGTTTTTTTTAGATAAACTAATTTTGTAAATTCCAAAATAGCTATTGACAACAAAATCTAAAATCTACACTCTAAAATCTAAAATTTTGTTTTTATAGAAATTAGAATTTTAAATTTGAAATATAAAATCTATATTTGTGAACCAATAATTTTCTATGGAACAATTTGTAGTATCGGCTCGTAAATATCGTCCTCAAACATTTAAAGATGTTGTGGGGCAAAAAGCTATTACCAATACTTTATTGAATGCCATAGAAACCAATCATTTGGCTTCTGCCCTATTGTTTACCGGTCCTCGTGGTGTTGGAAAAACTACTTGCGCTAGGATTTTGGCACGTAAAATCAACCAGCCAGGTTATGATGATCCAACGGAAGATTTTGCATTTAATGTATTTGAATTGGATGCAGCTTCCAACAATTCTGTTGATGATATCCGAAGCTTAATTGACCAAGTGCGAATTCCACCACAAACGGGACAATACAAAGTTTATATTATTGATGAGGTTCATATGTTGTCTTCAGCTGCTTTCAATGCTTTTTTGAAAACATTAGAAGAACCACCAAAACACGCCATTTTTATATTGGCTACGACCGAAAAACACAAAATTATTCCAACGATTTTATCGCGTTGTCAGATATTTGATTTCAAAAGAATTACCGTAAAAGATGCTAAAGAACATTTGGCAGAAGTAGCACAAAGTCAGGGTGTTTCCTTTGAAGACGATGCTTTGCACATTATTGCTCAAAAAGCAGATGGTGCGATGCGAGATGCTTTATCAATTTTTGACAGAGTGGTTTCTTTTTGTGGAAATAACCTTACGCGTCAGGCAGTTACCGAGAATTTGAACGTTCTTGATTATGAAACGTATATCAATATTACCGATTTATTATTAGAAAATAAAATCCCAGAATTATTATTGGCTTACAATGAAATTCTGTCTAAAGGGTTTGACGGTCACCACTTTATAGCTGGATTGGCTTCGCATTTTAGAGATTTATTGGTTAGCAAAACACCTTCAACTTTATTGCTTTTAGAAGTTGGTGAACAAGCGCAACAATTATATGGAATTCAGTCGCAAAAGGCATCACAAGAATTTCTATTGAAAGGAATTGAAATTGCAAACGATTGTGATTTGAAATACAAAGTCAGCCAAAACCAGCGTTTACTCGTGGAACTTTGTTTGATGCAATTAGGCTCTATCACTTTTGATGGAGAAAAAAAAAAGTTGAATCCTATATAATTTCACCGACACATTTTCGTAAAAGTGATTATTCAATTACTGATAAATCAACTGTTGTAGAAACGCTTCCAGAAAGTGTTACAAGTGAAAAAAGTTTAGAAACAACTCCTCAAGTAACTGAAATTGTAGAACCTCAAATAGCTGTTGAAACTACTGTTGAAGTTGCTATTGAAAAAACTGTAAATAATTCAAAAACAATACTTTCTGATATTTCATCTGAACCTAAAGTTTCTGCTTTTTCATTGGCAAGTATTCGAGCTAAAAAAGAACTTTTGGAAGCTGGAAAAGCTATCGTAAAAGAAGAAGTTCATTTGCCAACAGAAGCTTTTAGCGAAACTGATATGCTGTTGCATTGGAACAAATATGCTCAACGTTTGGGCGATAAAGGTTATAAAATAATGGAATCGCTATTACTAATCAATGATCCCGTTTTAAACGGAACAAGCATTACTTTGGAACTTCCAAATCAAGGTTCTAAAATAGATTTTGAAACTGAAATAATGGGACTTTTAGGCTATTTGAAAGGACATTTACACAACCACAATATTACGATTGAAGTTATTGTAAATGAAAAAGTTTCAACCAAACAAGCTTTTACAGTTCAGGAAAAATACAATCGTTTGAGCGAAAAAAACCCAAATTTAGATTTGCTAAGAAAAACTTTTGACTTGGATTTGTAGCATTTCACTCAATTAATATCGTAATTATGAGTGTTTCTATGTTTTAATTAATATTCTGCAGTAAAAAATGCAAGTAAATAATTAAAAATGCAGTTACGTTTTCTGCTTTTTCTTTTTAGCCGCAGGAAACAAAACATTGTTCAAAATCAATCGGTATCCAGGAGAATTGGGGTGCAAATCTAAAACGGTGGGTTCGTCGCCCACTTTGTGCTGGTAATCTTCGGGATCGTGACCACCATAGAACGTGAAAAATCCCTTTCCTTTTTGCCCGTGAATGTAGCGTGCCTCACTATTCAATAAATTTTCGCCTAAAACCAATACATTCGTTTTGATTAATTCCCTGTCAAAAGCAGTGGTTTGCCCCATAAATCCTTTCACTAATTGCGTGTGATTTTGGCATAACATACTAGGAATTACATCCCATTTTGCTGAAAATTCCATTAAAGTGAAATAATCTTTTTCCATTGGAAGTTGTCGTTTCTCAGTCGTATCAATGGAAGAAAACTCATAATGATCTGGTTTTCTATCCAAAATATAATCCTTGAAGGCAAAGGTTTTAGAATACTCAATTTTGGATTGGTAATTGCCTTCACTCGCATCTCCGTCAAACATTGGTTCGCAAATATCAACTCCATCGGCTGATAACGCAATATCGAAACTATCTGTTGCAGAGCACATTGCAAACATAAATCCTCCGCCAATTACAAAATCTCTGATTTTTTTGGCTACAGCCAATTTCTCTTCCGAAACTTTAGAATATCCTAATTTTATAGCTAATTCCTCGGCTGCTTTTTTCTGTTCTATATACCAAGGTGCGTTTCTATAAGCGCCAAAAAACTTCCCGTATTGTCCCGTAAAATCTTCATGATGCAGGTGCAACCAATCGTAAAGCAATAAGCCATCAGAAAGTACTTCTTCATCATAAATAGGTGTAAATGGGATTTCGGCATAGGTCAAAACTAAGGTTACGGCATCATCCCAAGGTTGTTTCCCTTTGGGTGTATAAACCGCAATTTTAGGGGCTTTTTCCAAAATTACGTTTTCCATATTTTGGGAAGGACTTGAAATATCGTCTAAAATTGATTTGGTTTCTGCATCCGAAAGCACTTCAAAACTAACGCCACGAATTTTACATTCTTTACGAATTTCTTCGGCATCGGGCAATAAAAAAGAACCGCCACGGTAATTCAATAACCAACTTGCTTTGTATTTTTTATCCAAACACCAATAGGTAATTCCATACGCTTTTAGGTGATTTTGCTGCGTGGTTTCGTCCATTGGCAACAAAATAAAAGATGCTTTTGCTGAAAATGAAATAAGAAGAAAAACAATTAATATTTTTTTAAAGGACATTTTTATTATTATTTCTTCAAAGATAGAAGATTTTGAAGAAGAAAAAAATATCTAAATAGTCTAAGTTTTAAAATTCACACCCTTTAACATTTAAAATTAAAGCATATTCTAATTATCAGCATGTTAAATTAGAAATTAGATTTACATACTAAACGTATTAATAACCTTACTTTAAAAATCTTGTTTGTAAGGTTATTCCTTTATATAATCTTATAAAAATTGATTATAAGTGATATAAAACATTAATAATAAAACAGTTAATTATTAAATTAACACTTATTTAGTATGAAAAATTGTCAAAAAATCTTAAATTAAATAAATATCCCCCCTACTTTTTATTAATCCTATAATTAACATTAACAAATGTTAAAAAGCATGATAAATATCAGCATTTGAAAATATTATAATTATGAAATTTACACTATAAATATTAACTAATATTAATTACTATGAAAACAATAAACAAAAGCATGCTTATTCTGGGATTCTTAACCTTTGTTTTGCAAAGTTGTACAAACAACGATTATGTTAAAATTAGCGATGCAGATTATGCGATTACCACTGCCTATCAAAATGCAGATGCGGTAAATGGGGCTAAATTATTTAGTAATTTTCAGCATGTGGACGCAGGATGGGCTTGGGTTACTCCAGCTGACATCATTGCAAATTCAGCTTTGACTGATTATATTGGTTGGCCAAACCCTATATATGCAGCAGATCAGACACTTACAGTTACAGAAGTTAAAGCTATTGGAACTTACACCGCTCAAACAGGTGTAACTACACCAAGTCCTGCACCTCAAGCGAACAGAAACTACTATTCCTGCGCTGGATGTCACCCAGTTGATGGGATGGCAAGAGATGCCTCTGGTATTTCTAAAAAAACAGCTGCTAATCAACCACAAATCGCAACAAATCATTTATTAGATTGTAAATCTTGGGATTCTAAAAGATTATTTGATGCCATTAAAGGTGTTGGAGGAAGACCAATTGACGCTACAAAAACTGTAAATGGTTTAGACCTAACTTTAGGCGGACAAACCCACCCTGATTACAGCAGAATCCTCACCGACGAAAAAATATGGGATTTAGTTAAATGGCTTAAAGAAGGTATATTTAATGAAAACGATGATTTATATACTGTTACAACTCACAATGGTCCTTATCAAACAGTTCAAGCAACTCCTATTGGAAGTGCACCTTATGTTACCTATACAAATATAGGTGGAGATGGTGATGCAGCTGCTGGTGTTGCTTTTTATGCACAAAAATGCGCTTATTGTCATGGTGTTGACGGACATGGAACCACAAATGCTCAAGGACCAGTTATGCCTGTTGGAATGATCAATCAAACTAATGGTGCGGGATCATCAAATCCAGCAACTGCAGTGGGAACAACAGCTGCTATAAAACTATATGGTTTAGGTTCTTATTTTAGATACAATACCGCAAGTGGAGTATTTACAGTAGTAACAGGTAAATTTGGTAATGTGCCATGGATGGCGGCAACTCCAATTACTAAACAAGAAATGAAAAACTTATTAGCAGCTTTCAGAAATACAAATAGATTCCCAGACTTCACTACTGCTCTTCCAAATCCATAATAATTTAGGTTATATAAAATTTTAGAATACAATAAATTTTAATAATTAAAAAACACATAAAATGAAAAAAATAGTTCAACTCGTGATTATGGTAACCTTAGGTTTAATGGCTACCTCCTGCTATAAAGATGAAATTCCTGAAACACCAATTCCTGCAAATGTTTCTTATAAAAAAGATATTCAAACTATATTTAACAGAAACTGTATTGGTTGTCACAAATCAGGTGTTACGTCTCCAAATTTAGTTGATGGTTCTTCTTTTGTTTCGCTTACTCAACTTCCTCCTCTTCCTGCAGAACAAGAAATTCTTGTTAATGCAGGTGATCCAAATGGCAGTATCTTATTTCAAGCTATGACTGGAAATGGAGCGCCTCAAATGCCGCCAAACGGAAAGTTAAGTGCTTCAAAACTTGCTATCGTTGAAAAATGGATTAACGATGGCGCTCTTAATAACTAATTCAAATAAAAAAACCATGAAATTAAATAAATCAATATTCATAGCTTTATTAGTTTTTCCTCTTACGCTTTTAGCTCAAGAAGAAACCACAAAAACAACTCCTTCTACTAAAGCAAAATTAGAGCGTGCGGCATTTGAAAGCACTGCATTAATTGACAATCAAACGAATGTTCTAAACACCAAGGGAACCATAGAATTAACTATGAATCACCGTTTTGGAACAGTAAAAGGAACTAATGACATGATAGGAATATGGGCACCCGCTAATATTCGTTTAGGATTAACATACGGTCTTACAGATTGTATTACCGTAGGATTCGGAACTACTAAAGACAGTCGTTTACAAGACTTTAACCTTAAAGGTGCACTTTTAAGACAAACACGTGATAATCATATGCCTGTAAGTGTTACTTATTATGGTAATGCAGCCATGAGTGCCAGTCCAAAAGAAACCTTTGAAATCATTACCTATAAAGGCGAGGTTATTCCGTATCGTTTTTCTTCAAGATTCTCATTTTTTAATCAGATTATTATAGCAAGAAGATTTAGTAGCAATGTTTCTTTTCAAATAGCACCAAGCTGGTCTCATGTTAACTTAGTTGAAGCTCCTATAAAAAATGATATGATTGCTGTTGCCGTTGGCGGACGAGTAAAAATAAATCCTACGACTTCTGTTTTAGTTGATTATAGCCAACCATTAAACACTTTCCAAGGAAGATATCCGCTTCCAGGAATTGGTTTGGGTGTTGAATTCTCAACTGGATCGCATGCTTTTCAATTATTTATAACGAATTACAAATCAATTGTTCAGCAACAAAATTATATGTTCAATCAAAATGATTTCTTTAGAAGTGAATATATGATAGGATTTAACATCACAAGATTGTGGCACATGTAGCATAGTTCTTAAATTTTAACCACAAATAATAGTATATCTAATGTGTTGTTTGTGGTTATTATTTCAATATAATTTGCGAAATCAGGTAAGTATCTATTTAAACAAATGTAAATGAAAGATTCAGATAAAAATAATAACAGTCAAATCACCAGAAGGGGTTTCCTCCCTCTTCTTGGCGGCGGGCTAATTCTTCCTCTTTTTGGATTTGGAAAACCTAATACTGAAATTTTAGGGGAAAAAGATGAATTTCAAACCTTGCTCAAACCCGACGGATCAACTGTTCATGTTAGAAAAAGCATCGTTGAACAGTCTAAAATTGTTGAGAAAAATATTTCTAATGAATCACTTTTAGGGTGGTTGAAAAAAAGTAAAAATCATGGAAAATGACAATCAGCAATCAAAACGAAAATTCTTTGAATTAGGAATTAAATTTGGTTTGCTTGCAACTGTTGGGACTGTTGTCGCAGCAAAAGCATTTGGAGATGAAAAAGAAACTGAAACAGTTGAATTAATGTCAACCGACGGTCATCTTGTTCACGTTCCAGCTTCAGAAGTAAAAGAAGTCGCAATAAAACCTAAAGGATATGACCCAAGGGTTGGTTTTCCAGGGAAAAAATTTGTAATGGTAGTTGACCTTGCCAAATGTAAAAACGCATTGAAATGTCAAAATGCTTGTAACAAAGGACATTATATTACAGGTGAAAATGCATGGTTAAAGGTTTATAAAATGCAGGAATCTGAAGAAACAGCTCCTTATTATATGCCAACGCAATGCCAACACTGTGATAAACCACCTTGTGTTAAAGTGTGTCCTGTAGATGCTACTTTCAAACGTGAAGATGGCATTGTTTTAATAGATAATGAACGTTGCATTGGTTGTCGTTTTTGTATGGCAGCCTGCCCCTATTCTATTCGAGTATTCAATTGGAATGAGCCAGAACAAGGTGTTATTGAAAATAAAACAGAATATACTCCTGATTTTTGTGGAGAACCAAGTGTCAAAGGAACGGTTGATAAATGCGACTTTTGCCCACATCAAATCGTTAAAGGCGAACTTCCTTTCTGTGTTAAAGCGTGTCCAAATGATGTTTTTGCTTTTGGTGATATGTATGAAGATGCAGTAACCAACGGAAGTGGCGAAACATTTAAATTAAGTAAGTTATTAAAAGACAGAGCCGGAAATCGATTAATGGAGGGTTTAGGAACAGAACCTAGTGTTTATTATCTACCTCCTGTTGACAGAATTCAAGATTTTGAAGAAGGTCTTAAAAACTTCAATGGATTTGAATCTGTACATAAAAAAGAATAACTATGAAAAAATACGATAAATTAATTGAAGATTTAGTACCCAAAAAATTCGGGAAGCTCGGACAAATTTGGGTCGGTTTTTTAATAGTAGTGATTCTGTGTGCAATGTATGCCTATTATCAACAAATAGACAAAGGATTGAGCATTACCAACATGCGTGATTATGCATTATGGGGTGTTTATATTTCAAATTTTGTGTTTTTTGTTGCTATCAGTTTAGTTGGATCATTGGTTACTGCAATTTTGCGATTATCAGGCGCCACTTGGAGTACACCGCTCACAAGAATTGCTGAAGTAATTGCTGTAGCAGCGATTATTATGGCGGGACTTACTATCATTATTGATATGGGACGTCCTGAAAGAATTTATAATATTTTTCTTCATGGCAGACTTCAATCCCCAATTATTTGGGATGTTCTGGTAATTTCTACCTACTTATTTATAAGTATAATGTTACTGTTTTTTCCATTATTGCCCGATTTTGCAATTCTTAAAAAATACTACGCAAAACAACCCAAATTGAGTAAATGGTACGGAATACTTTCTTTAAATTGGAAAGGAAATAAAGAACAAGAAACACTTTACAACAAGTCGATTAATACGCTTTCGATATTGATTATTCCAGTAGCTTTTGGAATTCATACCGTTACAGCTTGGTTATTTGCAACAACTTATAGACCTGGTTGGGATAGTTCCAATTTTGGACCTTATTTTATTGCAGGTGCATTTGTTGCTGGTGCTGGAGCCGTTGTTGTAATTATGTATGTGTTGAGAAAAGTATATCATCTGGAAGAATATATTACCGATATGCATTTCGATAAAATGGGAAAACTTCTTGTTTTATTATGCTTAGTATATTTATATTTTAATGTAAATGAATACCTGGTTCCAGCCTATAAAACAACAACCGAAGAAGCTGCCCATTTATACGATTTGTTCGTTGGTGATTATGCTATATTGTTTTGGAGTGCGATAATTGGAGGATTGATTATTCCTACCTTAGTATTGCTTTTCCCAAAAGGCAGAAAACCCTTACCCCTATTTCTTGTTGGAATATTAGTAGTTGTAGGTGCTTGGTGGAAACGATTTATCATTGTTACTCCAACATTATTACATCCTTTTCTACCAATTCAAGGAGTACCAAAATCTTGGCATACTTATTTTCCTTCAGGATTAGAATGGATGATTACTTTTGGAACATTAGCTTCAGCTTTGTTAATAATGACACTACTATTTCGCTATTTGCCAATAATTCCAATTCATGAAACTGCTGAAGAAAAAGGGTATTTCAAAAATCATAAAACAAATCCATTATGATACAAATAACATTAAAAAATAGCAAATCATTTCTTTTAGCACTCTTGTTATTGTCTGTATTTATTGGAAACAATGCAAATGCACAAGTAGAAAAAAAGAATGCGAGCCTTTCTGTTCAATACACAAAAATTTCAAAAGTGTATT
>CANIFM010000048.1 GCA_947466955.1 Bacteroidota bacterium | reverse complement strand
TTTGTTTTCAAAACAGTTTTTTATAAAGTTTGTATATATTAAAGAATTATGTATCTTTATGTGCCACAAATTTATGTAAAATACTATTAACTAAGAATGAAATCTACCGAAATTGACATCCATAAGGAATTAAAAAAATATTTTGGTTTCAACCAATTTAAAGGATTGCAAGAACAAGTAATAAAAAGCCTAATTTCAGGCAAAAATTCGTTTGTAATTATGCCAACGGGCGGAGGAAAATCGCTTTGTTATCAATTGCCCGCATTAATGAATGAAGGAACGGCAATTATTGTGTCGCCATTAATCGCATTGATGAAAAACCAAGTTGATGCCATTCGCAGTTTGTCTTCAGATATTGGAATTGCCCACGTATTAAATTCCTCTTTAAATAAAACAGAAATCAATCAAGTTAAAAAAGATATTACTTCTGGATTGACGAAATTATTATATGTTGCGCCTGAATCTCTGGCGAAAGACGAATATATTAAATTTTTAAAGAACATAAATATTTCATTTGTAGCCATTGATGAGGCACATTGTATTTCAGAATGGGGTCACGATTTCCGTCCTGAATACAGAAATTTAAAAAACAGTATTAAACTTTTGGGTAACGTTCCCGTTATTGGCTTGACCGCAACTGCAACGCCAAAAGTACAAGAAGATATTTTGAAAAACCTTGAAATGGCTGATGCCAATACTTTCAAAGCTTCCTTCAACAGACCTAATTTATATTACGAAGTTCGTACCAAAACCAAGAATATTGAATCGGATATTATTCGTTTTATCAAACAACACAAAGGAAAATCTGGAATTATTTATTGCCTAAGCCGTAAAAAAGTAGAAGCAATCGCTCAAGTATTACAAGTAAACGGAATTAGTGCCGTTCCGTATCACGCAGGTTTGGATGCAAAAACGCGTGCAAAACACCAAGATATGTTCCTTATGGAAGATGTTGAAGTGGTGGTTGCAACCATCGCTTTTGGAATGGGAATTGACAAACCCGATGTTCGTTTTGTAATTCATCACGATATTCCAAAATCATTAGAAAGTTATTACCAGGAAACAGGTCGTGGTGGTCGAGATGGTGGCGAAGGTCATTGTTTGGCTTATTATTCCTATAAAGATGTAGAAAAATTAGAAAAATTCTTATCAGGAAAACCAGTTGCTGAACAAGAAATTGGTTTTGCATTGTTGCAAGAAGTCGTTGCTTATGCTGAAACTTCGATGTCAAGACGGAAATTTTTGTTGCATTATTTTGGTGAGGAATTCGATAGCGAAACTGGAGAAGGTGGCGATATGGACGACAATGTTCGTAATCCAAAAACCAAAGTTGAAGCAATGAATCAAGTAGTAAAACTTCTTGAAATTGTTCGTGATACCAAACATTTATACAAATCAAAAGAGGTCGTTTATACCCTTACGGGGAAAGTAAACGCAATGATAAAAGCACACAGAACAGATTCTCAAAGCTTTTTTGGTTCTGGAGCTGCATTTGAAGAGCGCTATTGGATGGCGTTATTGCGTCAAGTTTTAGTTGACGGTTTATTGTCCAAAGACATTGAAACGTATGGTATTATTAAAATCACCGAAAAAGGATTGAATTTTATTAAAAACCCGGTTTCTTTTATGATGTCTGAAGATCACGAATACAACGAATCTGAAGATGAAGCAATTGTTACAGCAGCAAAATCTTCTGGGATTGCTGATGAAGCGTTGATGTTGGTTTTGCGTGATTTACGTAAGAAAGTTGCCAAAAAATTAGGTGTTCCGCCTTTTGTGGTTTTCCAAGATCCGTCACTTGAAGATATGTCGCTCAAATATCCAATTACAATGGATGAAATGGGAAATATTCACGGTGTTGGCGAAGGAAAAGCTAAGAAATACGGGAAAGAATTTGTTGATATTATTCGTACTTATGTAGAGGAAAATGACATTCTTCGTCCCGATGATTTGGTTGTAAAGTCAACAGGTGCCAATTCAATTAATAAATTATACATTATTCAAAATATCGATAGAAAATTAAATCTTGATGATATTGCTCGAGGCAAAGGCTTGAATATGGATGCTTTGATTAAAGAAATGGAGCAAATTGTCTATTCTGGAACTAAATTAAACATTAAATATTGGATTGATGAAATTCTTGATGATGAACAACAAGAAGAAATTCACGACTATTTTATGGAGTCGGAATCCGATAATATTGAAGAAGCCTTAAAAGAATTTGATGGCGAATATGATATTAATGAATTGCGATTTATGAGAATTAAATTCATCAGCGAGGTTGCAAATTAAGTCGAAAGTTTTAAAGTCATAAAGTCGAAAGTCCAAAAGTGGAAAATAGAAATTTTTTTACCTTAATGCCTTTCGACATTAAGACATTCGACATTTGACTAAAACACCTCACCCCGATGTGGTTTTAATTTATCACGAACAGCAATCATATCTTCATCTGTTACAACCATAAATGCGATGGCGTGCATTTCGTTTAGAATTGTAAATCCTGTGATATTCAACGGTAGTTTTTCAGCTGAAATGTATTCTTTGAGGTGAATTTCGTGGTGTTCGGCAGTTTTTGCAGCTGCAGCACCTCTAAAATCCCAAATTAATTTTATTTGTCGTGACATATTTTTGTTTGTTGTTGCAAAGTTATGTTTTTACCACAAAAGACACAAAAGTTTTACCACAAAAGGCACAAAAGTTTAACCGCAAGGTGCGCAAAGATTAGAAAATTTTTAGCCGCAGATGCGCAAATTTTTTAAAAGCAAGGAATGCAAATGGGAAATTAATTATGAATAATAAGTTTTGAATTTCTCGAATTTTCTCGAATTTTTTTAAGTCTATTATCTATTTGTCTATTATCTATTTGTCTATTATCTCTTCGTCTATTATCTCTTCGTCTATTATCTATTTGTCCATTATCTCTTCGTCTATTATCTTTCTTTTTCTCTTTCCTCTTTTTCCACTTCAAATAACTACTTTTGTAATTCGATTAATTAAAAAATAATGCCTCAAGAACTTCTACTTCAAGTATCGCCCGAAATTGCTACTAACGACCAACTTCTTAAAGAGAATGTTGCTAAATTAATTCGTGTTTCAATTAATGAAATCAAGCATATTTCCATCTTGAAGCGTTCGATTGATGCCCGTCAAAAGGCAATAAAAATGAATTTGAAAGTGATGCTTTACTTTCAAGATGACGAATTTATTGAAGAAAAAATCCAACTTCCAGAATATAAAAATGTTTCCAATACGCAAGAAGTTATTGTTGTTGGCGCTGGACCTGCAGGACTTTTTGCAGCTTTACAATTAATTGAATTGGGCTTAAAGCCAATAGTTATCGAGCGTGGAAAAGACGTTCGTGGGCGTCGTCGCGATTTAAAAGCCATCAATGTGGATCATATTGTCAATGAAGATAGCAATTACTGTTTTGGCGAAGGCGGTGCAGGAACCTATTCTGATGGAAAATTATATACCCGTTCCAAAAAGCGTGGCGATGTAACTCGAATTTTAGAATTATTAGTTGCTTTTGGTGCTTCCCAAGACATTTTGATAGAAGCACATCCACATATTGGAACCAATAAATTACCGCAAATCATTCAGGATATTCGAGAGAAAATTATTGAAATGGGAGGAAAGGTACTTTTTGAAACACGCCTGACGGATATTTTGATAAAAAACAATGAAGTTCAAGGAATTGTAACGCAATCTGGAGACACCATTATTGCCAATAAAATCATATTAGCAACAGGACATTCCGCTCGTGATATTTTTGAATTATTAGATAGAAAAAAAGTATTTATAGAGGCGAAACCATTTGCCTTGGGCGTTAGAGCTGAACATCCACAAACCCTAATTGACAGTATTCAATACAGTTGCGATTATCGTGGCGAGCATTTGCCACCAGCGCCGTATTCCATTGTGAAACAAGTAGGAGGAAGGGGAATGTATTCTTTTTGTATGTGTCCCGGTGGTGTAATTGCCCCTTGTGCGACAAGTCCTGGCGAGGTTGTAACCAATGGTTGGTCGCCATCAAAACGAGATCAAGCGACTGCCAATTCCGGAATTGTTATCGAATTAAAATTAGAAGATTTCAAGCCTTTTGCTAAATTCGGAGCCTTGGCAGGATTAGAATTTCAAAAAAGTATCGAACAAAAAGCGTGGCATTTGGCTGGAGAATCTCAAAAAGTGCCAGCCCAAAGAATGGTCGATTTTACTCAGAATAAAGTCTCATCGGATATTCCCAAAACGTCCTATGTTCCCGGAACTACTTCGGTAGAAATGGGGCAAGTTTTCCCGGGTTTTCTATCACAAATATTGCGTGAAGGTTTTTCTGAATTTGGAAAATCTATGCGGGGTTATCTAACAAATGAAGCCATTTTACACGCACCAGAATCCAGAACTTCTTCGCCAGTGCGAATTCCTCGAGATTCCATTTCATTGGAACATTTGCAAATAAAAGGACTTTATCCTTGTGGCGAAGGTGCTGGTTATGCAGGTGGAATTATTTCTGCTGCTATTGATGGTGAAAAATGCGCTATTAAAATTTTTGAAGCTTTGCATCATTAATACAATACCAGAACTAACATAAACTAAAAACTCGCTTCCGCAAATAGAAAACTCGCTTCCGCAAAAGGAAATCACGCTTCCGCAAATAGAAAACCCGCTTCCGCAAATAGAAATCACGCTTCCGCAAATAGAAATCATGCTTCCGCAAATAGAAAACTCGCTTCCGCAAATAGAAAACTCGCTTCCGCAAATAGAAAACTCGCTTCCGCAAATAGAAATCACGCTTCCGCAAATAGAAATCATGCTTTCGCAAATAGAAAACTCGCTTCCGCAAATAAAAAACTCGCTTCCGCAAATAGAAAAATAGCTTCCGCAAAAAGAAATCACGCTTCCTTAATTTCATTTATTTCAACTTCATTTGTAGCAACACAAACCACCAATTGAAAAATCAAACAACACAACCACACTCCAGCAACACAAAATCAAAAAGCGGCGACACCATTTCTAAAATTATCACTAAACATATAAATTTTGTTTAATCTTTTCCTATTTTCTTGCAATTAATCCACTTTACTACCATTCTATTAATTGATTTATTTTGAAACGAAAACGTTTTTTCAGAAATTATAAATTTCAAATTGACTCTTTGTCCTATAATAATGCAATAAAATTTCGCTTATTTAAATTAATTTAAGATAATCACAATTCGATTGATTAATAACGCAAATAGTTAGTTTTTAACAACTTCAAGTATTTATAAAGTGTAAATTTGTAGAAAAAAATTAGCAAATATGAGTTTCATACCCGAAGAATATCAAATTAAAAATCCACTAATTCAAAACACTTATTTGGTCAACGGAGTTCTAAAAGAATGGAAAGGACCTACTACCAAAGTTTTTTCTACAATTTCATCGACAGAAAATTATGCGCCAACACTTTTAGGTTCTATCCCAACAATGGGAGTTTCAGAAGCCAATGAAGTTGTTGAAGCCGCTGTAAATGCGTATGATAACGGTCAAGGAATTTGGCCAACGATGAAAGTGACGGATCGGATTAAGTGCATGGAGAATTTCGTCAATCAAATGAAATTGACTCGTAATGAAGTCGTTAAATTTTTGATGTGGGAAATCGGAAAATCGTTAGGTGATTCTGAAAAGGAATTTGACAGAACGGTTGAATACATAAATGATACGATTGAAGATTATAAAAAATTAGATAGAAATAGCGCTCGATTCACAAAAAGTCAAGGCATTAATGCAATGGTTCGTCGCGGACCATTGGGTGTTGTTTTGTGTCTTGGACCTTACAATTATCCATTGAATGAAACTTTTTCATTGCTAATTCCTGCCATTATAATGGGAAATACCGTGATTTTCAAACCTGCAAAACACGGTGTTTTATTAATTTCACCTTTATTGGAAGCCTTTAGAAGCAGTTTCCCAAAAGGAGTTATCAATATTGTTTATGGAAGAGGTCGTGATGTAGCTTCGCCAATTATGGAATCTGGGAAAGTCGCTATTTTGGCTTTAATTGGAAATAGTAAATCGGCAATTGCATTGCAAGACCAACATCCAAATAAAAACAGATTGCGTTTGATTTTAGGTTTAGAAGCTAAAAATCCTGCGATTGTTCTGGCTGATGCCGATTTGGATTTGGCAATTCAAGAATGTGTTGCGGGAAGTTTATCCTTTAATGGTCAGCGTTGTACTGCTTTGAAAATTTTATACGTTCACGAATCCATTGCAGACGAGTTCAATAAAAGATTTGCTGCCAAAGTGGATGCACTTGCTTTTGGAAATCCTTGGGATAAATCTGTGTTTTTAACACCATTACCAGAAAAAGACAAACCTGCTTATATTCAAGAATTGATTGACGATGCCACAAGTAAAGGCGCCAAAGTAATCAATGCAAAAGGCGGTCAACATTCTGATAATTATATTTTTCCAGCCATTTTATACCCTATAAATAAGGAAATGCGGGTATATCACGAAGAACAATTTGGACCAGTTGTACCAATTCTGACATTCAAAGATATTCAAGAACCATTGAAAGATATGGCAGAATCTAATTACGGTCAACAAGTGAGTTTGTTTGGTAGAGACATTAAAACCATCGCGCCACTTATTGATACATTGGTGAATTTAGTTACCCGAGTAAACTTAAATAGTTCTTGCCAACGCGGTCCAGATGTGTATCCGTTCACCGGTAGAAAAGATTCTGCTGTGGGAACTTTGAGCATTCACGATGCCTTGCGTTCGTTTTCTATTCGGACTTTCGTAGCGTCAAAAGACAATGAATATAACAACGAAATTTTACAGGCATTATTGAATAGTAAAGAATCGAATTTTATCAATACCGATTATATTTTGTAGTACTACCATATTGTAAATTAGAAATGACTACATAACCGCAAACACAATAGGAATATTTGTTTGCGGTTTTTTATCGAATTATAATGCCATTCGACACTCGTTAAACTTGTCACAATTTCAAAATCTGATGAAAAACCATTTCTTTTTTTGTATTTTTGACAAGCAATAAATAGTTTATGATAGAAGAACGAGTAATATTGGTCAATGAATTGGACGAACCAATAGGAACGATGGAAAAAATGGAAGCACACGAGAAAGCAGTTTTGCACCGTGCCTTTTCTGTTTTTATTTTGAATAAGAACAATGAAATCATGCTCCAGCAGCGAGCGCATCAAAAATATCATTCTCCTTTATTATGGACGAATACATGTTGTAGCCATCAACGAGTTGGGGAATCCAATATTGAGGCTGGAATTAGAAGATTGAGAGAAGAAATGGGTTTTGAAGCCGAACTCAAAGAGTTGTTTCATTTTATTTATAAAGCGCCGTTTGATAATGGTTTGACCGAGCACGAACTGGATCACGTGATGATTGGTTATTTCAATGATGAACCAAAAATCAACACCGAAGAAGTGGAAAGTTGGAAATGGATGAAAATTGAAGATGTTAAGGAGGACATGATTGTTAATCCAGAATTATATACGATTTGGTTTAAAATAATTTTCGATGAATTCTACCATTATTTAGAAGACCATAAAATTTAAGAACATTATAATGTATTATTTTGGAAACTGATTTCCGAAATATAAATTCATAAATATGAAAGTTACCATAAGTAGAAAGGCACATTTTAATGCGGCGCACCGTTTGCACAGAAAAGATTGGACATTTGAACAAAATGATGCGATTTTTGGTAAATGCAACAATCCTAATTTTCACGGTCACAATTATGAAATGATTGTAAGCGTAACGGGGCAAATAGATCCTGAAACGGGTTATGTTATGGACGTGAAATTCCTTTCCGACATTATTAAGGAAGACATTGAAAATAAATTTGATCATAAGAATTTGAATTTGGATGTTCCTGAATTTCAAGATTTGAATCCTACAGCCGAAAATATTGTAGTTGTGATTTGGAATAAAATCAGACAAAGAATAAAACCCGAATTTGATTTGGAAGTGGTTTTATATGAAACACCTCGCAATTTCGTAACCTATAAAGGAGAATAATGGAATTAAAAGTAGGAGATAAAGTTCCCAAATTTACAGCAATTGATACTAATGGAGCTACTTTTGACAGTCAGAATACCATTGGCAAAAAGCCAGTGGTACTTTATTTTTATCCAAAAGACAACACACCCGGTTGCACTGCTCAAGCCTGTAGTTTCCGTGACCAATATGAAGATTTTATCGATTTAGGCGCTGAGGTAATTGGCGTTAGTAGCGATAATGTTGCAGCCCATCAAAAATTCACGAAGCAGTATAAACTTCCTTTTATTCTTCTGTCAGATTCCAATAAAAAAATCCGAAACCTTTTTGGTGTTCCTTCTGGAATGTTTGGATTATTACCCGGGAGAGTTACGTATGTAATTGATAAAGAAGGAATTATTGTTATGGTTTTTGATAGTATGTTGGCAACAAAACATATTTCAAAAGCACTTGACGCTATTAAAAAATTAGTCTAATTATGAAATTTGAAAGTTATCCATTGCAATTTGACCCGATTCTTAAAGAAAGAATTTGGGGAGGTGAAAAATTAAAAACAGTCCTTAACAAACCAATAACTTCTTCAATAACAGGAGAAAGTTGGGAATTGTCAACCGTGGAAGGCGATGTTAGTATAGTTTCCAATGGCGTTTTGAAAGGAAAATCACTCACAGAATTAATTGAAAATCATCCAGAAGAAGTTTTAGGAACTTCAGTTTATAAAAAATTCGGAAAGCAATTTCCATTGTTATTCAAATATTTGGATGCCAAAACCGATTTATCAATTCAGGTACATCCTAATGATGAATTGGCGAAAGTACGTCACAATTCCTTTGGAAAAACGGAAATGTGGTACATTATGCAAGCCGATGAAAACGCAAGAATTATTGTAGGTTTCAAAGAAAAATCGAATGCAAAAGAATATGTTGCGCATTTGGAAAACAAAACTTTACTTGATTTATTAGAAGAGGTAAATGTTAAAACTGGCGATGTTTTCTTTTTGGAAACAGGAACGGTTCACGCTATTGGCGCAGGTTTGGTAGTTGCGGAAATCCAACAAACATCGGATATTACCTATCGATTGTATGATTTTGACAGAGTCGATGCCGATGGAAATTTGAGAGAATTGCACATTGATTTGGCTTTAGACGCCATCAATTACGACAAAGTAGAAACACATAAAACCTATTCAAAAGAGATCAACAAATCCAATGAAATGGTAAATTGTCCTTATTTCATAACAAATTACTTACCGCTTGACGGAACAATAAAAGTTTCTAAAACTTCAGATTCTTTCACGGTTTATATGTGTGCGGAAGGCGCATTTCAATTGGAATGTGACCAAATTACCTATAACTATAAAAAAGGCGATACCCTCTTAATTCCTGCAAAGATGACCAATTATAATATGACTGGATCCGCCATACTTTTAGAAATTTATATTTCATAGTCGGTTATAGAAAGATTATATGTACTTTTGCAGACGAAAATTTAAATTTCAAATTAAAATATACAAAAATGGCAAACGTTAAAAATTTAAAAAAAGACATCAACTACGTTTTAGGAGATATTATTGAAGCAGTTTACTTATATGAAATCGCTACAACAGGAAAACCTACAGACGAAACCAATGCATTGATTGATGAAGCTATTGCAAGTTTCGATGCTTTGATTACAAAAGTAAACGCAAAAAACGTTGAAAACAAAAAATCACACTTCAAACAAATCAATGTTGAATTGGAACAAGTTGCAAATCAATTGATTGCTAAAATCAACGGATTACAATAAAAAAAAGTTAAAAAAAAGGTCAAATTTATTTTGGATTTTACAAATTCAATTCTATATTTGCACTCGAAATAAGTCGCCAGCGTAGCTCAGTTGGCTAGAGCAGCTGATTTGTAATCAGCAGGTCGTGGGTTCGAGTCCCTCCGCCGGCTCTTTTTAGAAAAACCATTTTACGAAAGTAAAATGGTTTTTTGGTTTTATAAAATTTCTAATTTTATTGATTCAAACCAAAGTATTTTTTTCTAAACCAAAAAGCAAGGTTCACTAAAGCTATTAATGCTGGTACTTCAACTAAAGGTCCAATTACTCCTGCAAATGCCTGTCCGCTATTTATTCCGAATACTCCGATAGACACTGCAATTGCTAATTCAAAATTATTTCCAGTAGCTGTGAAAGCTATAGCTGTTGACTTTGAATAATCAGCTCCAAAATGCTTTCCAATAAAGAAACTAAGTACAAACATTATAATGAAATAAATTACTAATGGAAGTGCAATTCGAACTACATCAAAAGGAATTTGAACTATTAGTTCTCCTTTTAAACTGAACATTACTATAATTGTGAAAAGTAAAGCTATAAGAGTAATGGGTGAAATAAAAGGAATATATTTGTTTTGAAACCATTCTATTCCTTTTAGTTTAATTAGTGTGTAACGAGTTATTATTCCAAGTCCAAATGGAACTCCTAGATAAATACCGACACTTTCTGCAATTTGGCTGATGCTAATTGCAATATCAAAGCCAGTATATCCTAATAATGGGGGTAATACAGTAATAAATACATATGCATAAAAGCTATATAATAAAACTTGAAATAGGCTATTTAATGCAATGAGACCTGCTGCATATTCTCGATTTCCTTCTGCTAGATCATTCCAAACTACTACCATCGCTATGCATCGCGCTAATCCTATTAGAATTACTCCAATCATGTATTCTGGATAATCTTTCAAGAATAGTAATGCTAAAACAAACATTAGAATTGGTCCTATAACCCAATTTAGTATTAAAGATGCACCAAGTACTTTTGTGTTTTTGAAAACTTCTCCTATTTCCTCATATTTCACTTTTGCTAATGGCGGATACATCATCAGGATTAATCCTATTGCCAAAGGAATATTAGTGGTTCCGCTTGAAAAAGAATTTATAAAATCACTACTTGACGGAATAAAATAGCCCACCGACACTCCAATAGCCATGGCAAGAAATATCCAAAGGGTTAAAAATCGATCGAGAAAACCTAATTTCTTTCTTGCTACTACTGGCGAACAATTGGTTGTGGACATATTTATTTTTTAATTTTAGAAAACACATAAAACATTTCAGTAGCAATCTGAATACTACGTTCTTGATATTTTTCGGTTTGTTGAGGAGTATTGTCGAAAGCTTTTGGGTCGTCAAAAGTAATTGGAATTCGTTTTTCGGCACCAGCAATAAACGGACAACCACCATCGGCTTGCGAACATGTCAAAATAGCAACAAATTGGCTTTGTGGGTTGAAATTATCATCGTAGGTTTTAGAAAAGCAAATTATTGGAGGCTCATTTTCTGAATATTTAATAGCATATACAGGATTATTTCCTTCCGAAATAGCTTTAATTTGAAAACCTTGATTGGATAGCGTTTTTGCCACCATAGGAAACATAGCCGTAGCTTCGGTACCACCAGAATAGCAAAACACCTTACTAATATTAAAATAAAACGCAGCCGTTTGCGCCCATATTTGCGATAAATGACTTCGGCGCGAATTATGAGTACATATCAAGTTCAGTCTGATTCCGTCATTATTTAAAACCTTATTTTGAATATATTCAATAAGAGGTTCTAGAATTGTTTTGCGTTCTTCGGATATAGTTTTATAGTCAAAAGAATCAATCGTTTTTTCTAATTCTCTTGAAAAGCTTTTGTTTGTAATCATATTTTTCTATTAAAATGGTTAGCAGCAGTTGGTGTTTGGCGAGCAACAAGAAGTTTTTTCTTTCCATTCGCCTATTTTAGTTTTTAGTTTTTCGGGAGTTATTCCGCATTGGTCTTGAGCAAGACAATCGGTCATTTTATTGGTTAGAATAAAATCCTTTCCATCATAATCTAAACCATATTTTCCGATAGTTTGAGACTGATATTCTACCTCTATTTCTTCATCGCCAATATTCAAAACCTTTTCAGAGAGTTCAATTATATTCAACAGTTTTTGAGGTTTTAGACGATGCTCGAAGTCATTGGCTTCCCAAAGCTGAAAATTAACTTTCGTTTCTTGTCTGACGGTTCCGCCGCAGTCAATAAAATTTTTGGTGATCAAACCTACTTCTGTAACGTGAAAGTGTTCTGGAACATACGTTTCATTTGGTAATTTGAAGCTTACGTTTTCGGCAGTTTTCAAATAGTTTTTAATTTCTGATAGTTTCATGATTTTGATGTTTTTAAGTTAACAACATTCTTTATTATTTTTTTCGATATGACTGTTAATGCTTCCAAAAAAGTTTTTGATTTTGGCAAAACCTATTTCATTAATACAATAACATATTGTCTTTCCGTCAATACTTCCCTTAATCAAATTAGCGTTTTTAAGCTCTCTTAAATGTTGAGAAACCGTTGGTTGTGCCAATGGTAATTCGTTTACGATATCGCCACAAATACAGCTATCCACTTTTATTAAGTATTCGATAATTGCTATTCTAGCAGGGTGTCCTAGTGCTTTTGTCAAAATAGCCAGTTCATTTTGATTGTCTGTAAAGTGTTCTGATTTTGTAATTCCCATAACTCGTATATTTATATTGCAATATTACGATTTGTAACTGTGTTTGTTGCTAAGAAAAGATATATTTAACAATAATTTATAGTGTAATCTATTTTTAAGATTTGTTTAAACGGTTTTATAAACCGAAATAAAAGGGGGGGTAATCGTAATTAAAAGCGATTGGGTAATGCCAAAAGTGATTTATAGAAAAACAAAAAAAAGAGTTTACATAACTGAGGCCACTGAAAAAGTCCTTTTAGGCCGTAATTAAAAATAAACAGGAGTAGAAAACGAAGTTTTTCTGCTCCTGTTTTCGTATATTTAGCTTGTAATTATAACTTTTTTTAGATGTTAGTACAGCAACAAACAATACATTTCAGTGAACATTCGTCGTTATATGATTTAATTATTCCAAAGAATAATATTTTGAGAAAAATCAACGATTTAATTGATTTTTCCTTTATTTACGACGAGTTATTAAATAAATACTGTACTACTAATGGGCGGATTGCAGAAAGCCCTGTTCGTATGTTCAAGTATTTACTTTTGAAAACAATTTACACCGTTTCTGATGTTGATGTAGTGGAGCGTTCCCGTTACGATATGTCTTTCAAATATTTTTTGGATATGAATCCAGAAGATGATGTTATTGACCCGAGTTCATTGACGAAATTTAGAAAATTACGATTAAAAGACACGGACTTATTAAACCTATTGATAAACAAAACAGTAACTATTGCTATCGAAAAAGGCATCATCCGTTCGAGGTCTATCATCGTTGATGCCACACATACATTATCAAGATCGAATCCATTTTCAGCAATCGAAGTATTGAGAGAACGTTCAAAACTGCTTCGAAAAACAGTTTACACCTTCGACGACCAATTCAAAGAACGTATGCCCAAAAAAAATACCGACAATGATTTAGAAAAGGAACTGTCTTATTGCAAAGAGTTAGAAAAACGTATAGAAAATGAGCCATCTATAAGTTCAATACCTGCTGTGAAAGAAAAATTAAACCTGTTAAAAGAAACTGTAGAAGATACTCAAGAAAATTTGACTCTATCAAAAGATACCGATGCAAAAATAGGTCATAAATCTGCCGAGAGCTCCTTTTTTGGCTATAAAACTCATTTGGCTATGACCGAAGAGCGCATCATTACTGCAGCTGTAGTTACATCTGGAGAAAAAGGCGATGGGCCAGAATTACCTAAACTTTTAGAAATTAGTCAAGAAAACGGAATTGATGTAGAGACCATTATTGGAGATGCTGCTTATTCTGGAAAAGAAAACCTTAAAATAACAAGCGAACAAAACATTAAAGTAGTAGCAAGACTAAATCCATCGATAACACAAGGATTTAGAAAAGATGAAGATAAATTTGATTACAATAAAGATGCCGATAGGTTTGTTTGCCCAGCAGGACATTTGGCAATACGAAAAGCACGTCAAGGAGCCAAAAATGTCGGTAAAAATCAAGTAGACACTTACTATTTTGATGTCGAAAAATGCAAATCTTGCTCTTTAAAAGTAGGTTGTTACAAAGAGGGAGCCAAAACAAAAACGTATTCGGTATCCATAAAATCAGAATTGCATCAAGACCAAATGGCTTTTCAAGAAACAGAATATTACAAAGAAAAAGCAAAACATCGATACAAGATAGAAGCCAAAAATAGCGAGTTAAAAAATGTACACGGTTATGATAGAGCGATATCATACGGTATTACCAATATGCAAATGCAAGGTGCAATAGCAATTTTCACAGTCAACTTAAAAAGAATACTCAAATTAATGTAGAAAATGTAATCTACTCATCCATTTTGCCAAATAAACCTA
>CANIFM010000047.1 GCA_947466955.1 Bacteroidota bacterium | reverse complement strand
TTGATAGGTTTTATCCACAAATTCTTTCATGTAAATGCCAGGTTCCAATGTTTCATAAGACAATCCAATGATGCGAACATCATAGATTTCACTTTCTTTTAATGCTCTTGCTACTGGAATTCCTGGTCCCGGACTGTCAATGTTGTTGAGTCCTGTTACAGCAACGGTAATTTTTCTTTTAGTCATTGATTTCTAATAACTGATGGTTAACTAAAACGGATAAGTACTCATTGAAATCTTTTTCGATAGTTGATTTTTCAGCAGTATAAGCCGTTGAAACAATTTCGATAATTTCATTTTTATTCTTCCCAGCCTTAATTTCATTGATAATAAGTGCGCCCAATTCATTAACCGAAAAACTATCTCCTGTTGCAGGATTGAAAACAAATCCGTTTTCACTAATAGCCAAATTTCTGTTTACCTTCATATATATTTAATTTAAATTATTCACTAATTATTTTCGTCTCTTGGTGGAGGAGGTGGGCGGTTTTCATCTCCGGGATGTCCTGGACGGTCTTCGTCCCAACGTGGTGGAGGCGGTCGATTTTCATCTCGTAGCGGTCTCGGATGATTCCTGTCTCTTGGAGGTGGATAATTCGTGTCATTGGCTTGTTGCGCTTGATTTTCTTCTCTTGGCGGTTTTGGAAAATCTTCATTTCTTGGTGGTTTTTCCCTAGGCGGGTGCGGCTTGCTATTTTGATTGGAAAACATTTTTCCTAATTCTTGTGTCAAAGCATTGAAATCTTCTAATTGATTGGCTTTACAAATACTTTTTATGTCTTGGAAATGTTTAAAATGCGCTTCTTCAATCTGTTTTTGATTGGCTAAAAATAAAGTTATTATACTGTCTTTAATAGCTGAATTTACAACTTGTAATTTCAATTGAGAATACAATTCCGATTTAAGTTTTCTATTTATAGCATCTAAAGAATCAATTTTGTCTTTATAAATAGGAATTATTGATTCGTATTTTTCAATTTGATTGGCATCAAAATGCAATTTTTCAGTGATGATTTCTTTTGGTCTTCCATGATTTTCATCTGGATTTCTATTTGGTCTTGAAAAAAATAGAAATAATATAATTCCCACATTTAGCAATAAAAGCCCAATTACAGCATACGTTAATAGTTTTATTTTATTCATTGCAGCTTAGTATAATTGGTTGCTATTTGAAACAGACGAAACAATTGTTTCCGTTGGAGCGGAAGTTTTTGTGGTATTTGACAACAGCATTTTGATATTTAATGACACTAAAATTGTAAATGACGCTGCTGCAATCCAAATCCATTGGCTTGAAACGGTGTTTTGAATGCTGATTCTATTTTGGATTTTTGAAAATAACAAGGCGTCTGGAACCACTTTTGTGATGCCGTTGCTGCTATTTAGAATGTCGTTTGTCCAGTTATTCGCTTCCATAATTTATTAGACGTTATTTATTATTTTTTCTTGCGGTATTCTTCAAATTTATTTGATAATTTCTCTTTTAGGATGGCTTTAGCCCTAAAAACTAAGGATTCTACTGATGAAATGCTCAATTCCATTATGGTTGCAATTTCGGGATTACTCAAACCATCTACTTTTGAAAGTAGAAAGGCAGTTTTTTGATTTTCACCCAATTCATTGATGATTCCAAATAATACTGCTGCTTTTTCTTTGTTTTCTAATAGAATTCCGGGATGTTCAAAATTGGAAATATTTAGAAGTTCTACTTCATTTTGACTCTTTTTTCCAAAAATAAAAAAGCGCTTTTGACTGTTTTTATGTTTTATAAAATCCAAGCACTTGTTGATTGTAATGCGATAAATCCACGTTTTTAATGTTGATTTTTCTTGAAATTTATGCAATGAAGTATGCAATTGTATAAAAACATCTTGCGTGATTTCTTCAGCATCTTCAACACTTTGCAAATAATTGAGCGCAACATTATAAACCAGTACGCTGTACTCATTATATAAGGTTGTAAAATCACTATTTTTAATTGCCATTATGCAATACTATGAATTTTTCTTGTTTAAAAAATGTTAAAAAAAAAGTATTAAGAATGTCTTTAATCTGGGTTTCTATTATCACATTTTATTAGACGAATAATACTTATTTTTCTTGTAGTATTTATCAAATTTTATACAAAACGAAAAATTCAGTTCTAGTTCCAAGCATCTAAAGCGTATGTTTTGCCATAATTATTGTTGACGGATTCAATTCTGAATGATTAACGTAATTTTTTATCGTTATTTCATTGGGCTTATAAAACATAAGTTTGGCTATAACTACAACAAAATGGGATGCTGGAATTTCAATGTTAGCAACTATTGTTTCTGAGAGTCGTGGAACGTTCATTTCAATTGGAACTATGAAATGTTCTGTGAAATTGGGTCTGTTCGATTCTAAATTGATTGCTACTGAAAATATAACGAGATCAGCTTTTCCAGTATTTTCTGCAAATACCATCTCAGTTTTTGGTTCAAATTCTGGAATTGTAATTACTAATTTATTCTCCTCATTTAAATTGGTAGTTATAATGGGGAAAAAATAATCCGAAAAAGGGGAGTGGCTATTAAAATCAAAACCAATCAAGCCACTCATATCAGAATTCCAAGGCGTTCGTTGCTCTTTCGGAATAGTAGTATTCGTTTGTATCACAGCATAGAATCTTGCCGTAAACCGTTTGTACATATAAATATCTGTAAATGTTAACAAAATAGGATCTAAACATAATCTGATTTGTTTCGTCCATTTACTACAATTAATAAATTCTCCACTGCTTAATTTAGTTGCTTTAGTTTGCTTAATAGTGTCAGAAGCTGCTTTTACAAATTGTTCGCCATGTAAATCAAAAAAGATTAAGTTTTTGATTCTCCCACTAATATTGTTTTTTTTGTTAATTCGTGCCATAAGATTTTAGGTTGTTTGGTTCGTTTCTAAAGGTACGTATAAGTATTCAATAGTAATACCTACTTCCTGTTAAATCTAAATATAATCTAAATTTACTCTATAGTAAGTTTATAGTTTTATATGTTTCTTTAGACTTAGTATAGACTTAGTATAGACTTGGTATAGACTTACCTTTACTTTGGTACTTATTATCCTAACTGTTGACCCGTCTTTGACCCGTCCTAAAATAACTATACAGCTTATTAAATAAATCTTGCTTTAGCTATACAAAGACAAAGTAAGTCGCTTGACTGTATTTTTATTGGTCACAAATAGAGTTAAAACTATGCCCTTTTAGTACATCTCGCTTTAGCTTCTAAAAATATTTTTTGCCACAGATTCACTGATTTTTTAATTATTTTTTAATCTGTGAATCTGTGGCAAAATTTCACGGATTAATTGCACAATCTAGCTTCGTAGACTTTCAGTCTGCCAAACCAAATCAATGGATTTTCAGTCCATAGTGGTTTAGTTTGGATAGGATTTCGTCTTGGAATAATAATTTAGCGTTATGGGATAGGGACTGGGATATTGAATTTCGAAACTTCATGCTCAACTATTTATTAGGGCACAATTGGTTTTGGCTTTATTGAAATAGTTTTTAGTGAAATACTAACTAAAATAACAACACGAGATTTTCCTAATTAATAGAATAAATTGTTATATTTGAAGAATAATGTGAAACAATACTTCGCCAATCAAGCTGAATTTGGTTGGATTTGCGCTACTTTGTCTCGCCAATTGGCTTGTACGAAATATGCAACTTGCCGACTCAGAAAATAAGTTGATTTTAACTGGAACTGAATATTATAGAAGAATCAATATTAAATTAAACAAGTTGATTTTTAATTCCTAAATTTATAATTAGTCAAAATATAAATCAGACAAACTATTAAATGAAAAAAGTCATAATTTTAATCTATTTATTTACAATTCAATTGCACTCTCAATGTAATTTCAAATCAATAGCAATGGGAGCCTACAAGGTTACTGCCCTAAAACAGGATAATAGTTTATGGACATGGGGATACTATAATTTTTACCCAGGAGTTGAATTTTCACCAACTCAAATAGGCAGTGATACTGATTGGTTAATGATTAGTACTGGATTTTGTCATACTCTGGGTATTAAATCAAATGGAACGCTTTGGGCTTGGGGAAATAATTATTTTGGTCAATTAGGAATTCCATACAATCCAAATAATAATCTTTCTTTGCCTATTCAAGTAGGAACTGACAATGATTGGAAATACATCTGTGCTGGCAATACCCACTCTGGAGCCATTAAAAATAATGGAACTTTATGGACTTGGGGGAGAAATGTTTATGGTCAACTAGGTAATGGAACATGGATTGATAATGGCTTGCCAGCACAGGTTGGAACAGATACTGATTGGGATTTTGTTGAAACCAATGTTGAAATGATGGCGGCTACTAAAAAAAATCATACCATTTGGACCTGGGGCAATAATGAATTTGGAGGATTAGGTGACGGAACTACACTACACAGAAATTCGCCTTCTCAAGTAGGAAATTTTTCTGATTGGAAAATTGTCAAAGCCTCAAGATATTATTGTTTAGCAATTAAGAATGATTCTACACTATGGGCTTGGGGAAATAATGGTTCTGGACAATTAGGAGATGGAACAAATATCGATAAACATACTCCAATTCAAATTGGAAATGATACTGATTGGAAAGATATACTAACGGGTGAACACCATTCATTGGCAATTAAAAATGATGGTACACTATGGTCTTGGGGTGGTAATGATTTTGGACAGTTAGGAATTGGAAATCAAATTGACCAAAATATCCCGGTACAAGTTGGTATAGAAAGCGATTGGAATAAATTAGGATCTGGGACATACAATTCTTTTGCTATGAAAACGGATGGAGTTAGTTGGTTTTGGGGGAGAAATGAAAATGGTCAATTGTTAGATTATACGCAACCTTTAACATTTGCAACTTCTCCAATGCAAAATAATTGTGTTTTAGCATTAAACTCTTTTTATTATTCTAAATTGAGTATATTTCCAAATCCAACATCAAATCTGTTGAACATTAATAATCCAACAAACCAAATTGTAAATAAAATAGTTATTTCCAATGCAAATGGTCAAATAGTTAGCGAAAATGATTTTATAAAAGACAAAATGGATGTAAGCAATTTGCCAAATGGACTTTATATTATTACTATTTCTTTAGAAAATGAAAACGTTCACCTAAAGTTCCAGAAAAAATAAAACACGCTCATTAATTCAGGTTTTAAGCTATTTTGGGCATTTTGCTTAACGGAAATTTAGTTCTGTATTTGGGATGATTTGCTTTACCTGTTCGCTATTGCTCTGATGGCAAATCCGTATAATGAGTTAGATTTAGTTACAGACCTGCTGTAGAAGACGAAATCTATTCTTTTTGCCAAGTAGGGTAGTACTCTCCAAATTGAAATCATTTTATTAGAAAATCTTGAAGTGGAAAGCTGGAATTGGCACCAAAAAAAACCGCTAAATTGATAGCGGTTTTGATATTTTAGTTTTTATACGTTGAATCGGAAGTGCATTACGTCGCCATCTTTTACGATATATTCCTTGCCTTCGACCTTGAATTTTCCAGCTTCTTTGCATTTTGCTTCGGAGCCATAATGGATGAAATCTTCGTAGGCGATTACTTCGGCGCGGATGAATCCTTTCTCGAAATCGGTGTGAATTACTCCTGCAGCCTGCGGTGCTGTTGCGCCCACGTTGATTGTCCATGCACGAACTTCTTTGACGCCTGCTGTGAAATAGGTTTGTTGTTTTAGTAATTTATAGGCTGCACGAATCAAAACGGATGCGCCTGGCTCGGTTAATCCCATATCTTCTAAGAAAATTTGACGCTCTTCAAAACTTTCTAATTCGGTGATATCGGCTTCGGCACCAACGGAAAGTATGATTACTTCTGCGGCTTCATCTTTTACTAATTCACGAACTTGATCTACATATTTATTACCGTTTACGGCAGACTCTTCATCGACATTACAAACGTATAAAACTGGTTTTGCGGTAATTAATTGGAAACCTTCCATCAATTCCACTTCTTCGTGATTTTGAGGAATTATGGTTCTTGCTGATTTTGCTTGAAGCAATGTTTCTCTGATTCTATCTAAAAGTGCTTTTTCGGTTTGCGCTTCTTTATTTCCAGTTTTGGCAGCACGATTTACTTTTTCTAAACGTTTTTCTACGTTCTCTAAATCTTTTAGTTGCAATTCGATATCGATGGTTTCTTTGTCACGAATTGGGTTTACATTTCCATCTACGTGGATGATGTTATCGTTATCAAAACAACGTAAAACGTGAATAATTGCGTTACATTCTCTGATGTTTCCAAGAAATTGATTTCCTAAACCTTCGCCTTTGCTGGCACCTTTTACTAATCCTGCAATGTCAACAATATCAACAGTTGCCATTTGAACGCGTTCTGGTTTTACTAATTCCTCTAATTTTCCCATTCTCGAATCAGGAACATTTACAACTCCTATGTTAGGTTCGATGGTACAAAAGGGAAAGTTGGCACTTTGCGCTTTGGCATTTGATAAACAATTGAACAACGTTGATTTTCCAACATTTGGTAATCCTACAATTCCTGCTTTCATTATGGTTTGATTTTAAAGAGTGCAAATATAGGATTTATATCTTTTAACCCGATGTGTGGAATTAAATTATTTATATTTTAATGCCATTAAATCGACTATGAACGAGTAACTTATTATAATAATTTACCGAAATTAAAGCCACTATTTAGTCAATAATTCTTGTTTACCTCATTATTACTATTTGGATAGCTTTTGTTTGTTAGTAAATTTTATTGCTTTAACAATCAAAGTTCTTAATCAAATATTACAGTTTGGATTTCTTATTCCAGCTTATAGATATGCTTCAAGAATACTAGTTGGACTTATTAATCAAATGTTGTTTTTTTATTATATTTGCTATTATATTTGCTAGTATTTTGGTTTGTTTTTATGTCAAAATATAGCTTTAATTAAATAGTTTAGAATTTTATTTTACATGAAGAAATATATGCTTTCCCTCATAGCATGTTGGTTCTTGAGTTATACTGCAACGCCATTATTTGCTAATTTACCAGCAACTAATACGGATGTTACTTGTGTTGCTCCAACATCTCAACCGACCAATTTAATTTTTGTCAACACCTTTAGTGATTATACTTTTGCTACTTTTACTTCTACCAATGCAGACGGCTATTTGAAAGTTATAAGTACTTCGGCAACACTTTCAACTTTGCCAATAAATGGTAGTAGTTATTCTTATGGAGATAGGATTGGTACCGCAAAAGTTTTGGGTTCTTCATTTTCAAAAGCCATTCCAATTTATGATTTAAATCCGAGTACGACCTACTATTTGTATGTCTTTGCCTATAATAATGTTGGTTGTAGTTCTGGTATTCAATACAATACTTTAACACCATTAAGTTCTTCATTTACAACAGCATCAGCATCTCCCAATTTGCCTTTAGCGCAACCCACCAATTTAATTTTAAATTCTGCAACGAGTTCAACCATTTCAGGTTCGTTTACTTCGGCAGGCTCATATTCCTATTTAGTAGTTATTGGTACCTCCTCAAGTTTAGAAGCCACTCCTGTAGAGCGAGGAAATTATTCAATAGGAAATACAATAGGCACAGGAAGGGTAGTGGGTACAGGAACTGGAACTTCATTTACCGCATCTGGCTTTTTACCTGGCACCTCTTATTATGTTTTTGTGTTTTCCTATTCAGCTACCTCGTGCAATTGTGGTGCTGTCTATAGATCACATGCGCCTTTAATTGGAACAAAGATTACAGCAAATCCACCTTGTACAGCTCCAATTAACCAACCCACCGCTTTAGTTTTTAATAACGCAACCACGACTAGTGTTTCAGGTACTTATACTACCACTACAGCAGATGATTATTTAGTTGTTTATAGTACCGCAGCAACTGTAAACACATTGCCATCAAACGGTATAGTTTATTCTGCTGGAAGTTCTATCGGCAATGCTAGTGTATTATCGGTAAGTTCAACTCCAACATTTAGTGTTACAGGACTAACAGCTGGTAGTACTTATTATTTTACCATTTATGCACTTAACGACATAGCTTGTACTAATAGTCCTATTTACAATACTACTTCACCATTAACTGCTAGTATTACCCTAACATCGGGTACATTAAATTATTATTTTGGTAATTTCCATTCACACAGTGAATACAGTGACGGGACGGGATTACCATCAGGTGATTTTGCCTATGGAGATGCCGCTAGTTGCATGGACTTTTTAGGAATTAGTGAGCACAACCATGTCAGTGCGGGAATGGCATTGACCAATTGGAGTTTTGGTCGGGCGCAAGCAGCAGCAGCAACAACTCCAACATTTCTCGCATTATATGGTATGGAATGGGGTGTAATATCGGGAGGAGGTCATGTCATTGTATATGGCGTTCCCGACTTGTTAGGTTGGGATTCAGGGGAATACAATACTTTTGTAGCGAAAAATGACTATATCGGTACCGCTGGATTATTTCCTACCATTAATGGTTATGGTGGTAATGCCTTCGCTACACTTGCACATCCAAATAATTCTGATTATCAAGGCATAATGAGTACTTATAACGCTGATGCTGATCTTGCTATTGTTGGCACAGCAGTTGAAAACGGTCCTTCAACATCTATAAATACTACCTATAGTGAGCCACCTTCGTCCATGGCGTATTTAAGCTTTTACCGAAATATGTTAGCAAGAGGATATCATCTTGGACCAACAATAGATCATGATAATCACAATGTAACACACGGTCATACCGCTTTAAGTAGAACCGTAGTATTAGCGCCAAGTTTAACCGAAAACAATATTTTGGATGCTATGCGTCAAATGCATTTTTATGCTAGTCAAGATTGTTCAGGATATGTTACGTTTCAACTAAATGGCAACCAATTAGGAAGTAGTATTACCAGCACAGGTGCTCCTAATATTACAGTAACTTCAAGTACTTCTAATCCAGTAACTTCATTAAAAATTTATTCAGGAGTACCTGGCAGTGGCACCAACGCAACACTATTAACTAGTGCAATCGCTGGAACAATTAATTATACCCATACGGCTTTAACCAATGGTAGTTCTCGTTATTATTATATTGACATCACTGAATCTGATGGTAAACGAATAATAACAGCACCTATTTGGTACACTCGAAATGATATCCCGTAATAAGAATTTGGTTAATCGTTAATCGTTAATTGTTGAATCGGTTAATCGTTGAATCGTTGAATCGTTGAATCGGTTATTTGGTTATTTGGTTAATCGGTTAATTGTTGAATCGGTTAATTGTTGAATCGGTTAATTGTTGAATCGGTTAATTGTTTAATCGTTTAATCGTTTAATTGTTGAATCGGTTAATTGTTGAATCGGTTAATTGTTGAATCGTTGAATCGTTGAATCGGATATTTGTTTATTTGGTTAAAAAATCTGTGGAAATCTGTGTTAAAAATATAATCGGTAAATTGTTTAATCGTTTAATCGTTTAATCGTTTAATCGTTGAATCGGATATTTGTTTATTTGGTTAAAAAATCTGTGGAAATCTGTGGAAATCTGTGTTAAAAATATAATCTGTAAATCGTTGAATTGATTAATCGTTGATTTATTTAATTTGGAGAAAATAATAAGTGTTTATGATGTTCGATTAGAATCTGTATTGGACGACTTTTATTGACATAATTGTCTTTTATTGAGTATTTTAATAAAAATTGTAAAAAAAAATGATTAACGTTAACTATTCGTTAATAAAAAAAGGTAACTTGCTAATAATTCAAACCGTTTATAAACCTAATTTAATTAATTATGAAAAAAATTACATTTTTACTATTTTTTCTAAATGCAACTATTCTTTTTGCACAAGAGCAAGAGAAAAAAGCGGAGCAACTTCAAGAAGTTCAAATTGTAGGTTCTCGAAACACTAAACGAACAGTAGTGAATTCTGCCGTTCCGATTGACATTATTAATATGAAAGACCTCACGACGCAAAGTGGGAAAATTGAAATCAATCAATTGTTGCAGTACATTGCACCTTCATTTAATGCCAATAAACAATCAGGTTCAGATGGTGCCGATCACGTTGATCCAGCCTCTTTGAGAGGAATGGGACCCGATCAAACTTTGGTTTTGATTAATGGAAAACGAAGACATCAATCTTCATTGGTTACTTTGTATGGTACTCGCGGTAGAGGAAATACAGGAACCGATTTGAATGCAATTCCAGCAACTTCTATTAAAAGAATTGAAATTTTGAGAGATGGGGCAGCGGCACAATATGGTTCTGATGCTATTGCGGGTGTTATTAATATTGTATTAAATGACAATGTTAATGAATTAACAGGAGCGATTACGTATGGTGCCTTTAGTACAAATGCTCAAGGAACTTTCCTTCCTGGTACTGCAAATACTGCAGATTATACATTAGATCAAAATGGGAATGGAAATACCTATACCAAAAGAAAAGCATTTGATGGAAATACTTTAAAATTCGGACTTAACTATGGTGTTGCTATTGGTAAAGATGGTGGTTTTGTAAATTTTACAACGGAATATTTCACTAAACAAAAAGTGCTTCGACCAGGTTTTGACTTTAGAAAAGGTTTTGGAGAAGCATCAATGGACAGTTATAATTTTACTGTAAATACTGCAATTCCAATTTCTGCAAAAACTAAATTCTACGCTTTTGGTGGTAAAAATTACAGAGATACCGATGCGTATGCTTTTACAAGAAATAGTGGAAATGCCAATGTGGTAGAATCTTTTTATCCAGGTGGATATACTCCAAGAATTACTTCTATTGTTTTAGACAATTCAATTACTACAGGAATTACTACTGAAACAGATAGTGGTTGGAAAATTGACATTAGTAATACATACGGAAAAAACCTTTTTCATTATACAATAAAAGGAACAATGAATCCATCTTTATTGATGGCTTCCCCAACAGAATTTGATGCTGGTGGACATAGTTTGGCTCAAAATGTATCTAATTTTGATTTCTCAAAAAATTACGATACCGTTTTAGGAGGAATGAATTTAGCTTTTGGAGCAGAATTTCGTACAGAAAACTTTATTGTATTTGCTGGACAAGAAGCTTCTTATACTACGTATGATGTGAATGGACATCCAATCAATAATCCTGCACTTCAAACACCTCCAATAGACCCTGTTTCTGGAGATCCAAGACCAGGAAGTTCTCAAGGTTTCCCAGGTTACAGTCCAAGTAATGCAGTGGACAAAAACAGAAGTAACTTATCTTTATATGCAGATACTGAATTTGATATTACAAAGAGATTTATGGTTAGCGGAGCTATTCGTTTTGAAAAATATAGTGATTTTGGGAGTACGACCAACGGGAAATTAGCATCTAGATTAAAACTTACAGATAATATTAACTTACGAGGTTCTGTGAGTACAGGATTCCGTGCGCCTTCATTAGCACAATCGTATTATGGTTTGCATTTTACCAATATTAATGCTACTGGTGCAACAGAGATTTTACTTTCACCGAATGACAGTCCTGTTACACGTTCTTTTGGAATTCAAAAATTAAAACAAGAAACTGCTGTGAATTCTTCTTTAGGATTAACGGCTAATTTCGGAAGTTTTACAGCTACAGTTGATGGTTATATGATTAATGTAAAAGATAGAATTGTATTGACAAGCTATTTTGACGCTTCAAGCCAAGGTTTAGGTGTAGATCAAGCGCAATTTTTTGCTAATGCAGCAGATACAAAAACGGTTGGTTTAGATATTGTTCTTGCTTGGAAGAAAAGAATTGATAATGCTACTTATGGAATAACACTTGTTGGGAACATCAATGATATGAAAATTGACAAAGTACATAACGGTACCTTAGATGCTGAAACTTTTTTCGGAAAAAGAGAACAGGCTTTTTTATTGGCCTCTGCTCCAAAAAACAAATTTGGTTTAAATCTTAACTATTCTCAAAGCAAATTTGATGCGGGATTGGCATTCACTCATTTCAGTAAAGTAGTTTTGATTGACTATGCTGGATTGGACAATGTTTATGAAGCAAAAGTAAATACTGATTTAACAGTTGGATATAAAATGACCAATCATTTGAAATTAACTTTAGGTAGTAATAACCTTTTCAATATTTATCCAACGAAACAAGATGAATCAGGTAACACTGAAGCTGGTGGCTATTGGGATGCTGTTCAAATGGGCTTCAACGGAGCTTATTATTACGCAAGATTAGGATTTAATTTCTAAAGAGCTGCATTTGAATTTATAGAATGTCCCTAAAGAGTTATAGTTCTTTAGGGACATTTTTTTTGGGAAGGATATTTTTGATTTGGTTAATCAGTAAATTGTTTAATCGTTGAATCGTTGAATCGGTTATTTGGTTAATCGTTTAATCGTTTAATCGGATATTTATTTATTTGGTTAATCGTTGAATCGTTGAATAGTTTAATCGGTTAATCGTTGAATCGTTGAATCGTATATTTGTTTATTTGGTTAAAAATCTGTGGAAATCTGTGGAAATCTGTGTTAAAAATATAATCTGTAAATCGTTGAATCGGTTAATCGTTGAATTTGGAAGAGATGCTGAAACAAGTTCAGCATGACAAGAACATTCTTAATAATGGGTTTATCGCTCTTAGTTTTCCAGTTCTAATTTGTCAATAATTCGTTGTTCTTCATCTGTTGCTGTTATTCCTGAATCATTCCAATAATCAGTAAGAATTACGTTTTGTTTGTTGAATAAAGTTTTGTCTTTAAATACTTCATTTTCTTTATAACTGAATTTTTGAGTGCTAAAATTAGTAGTAACCATGCAGTTTTTTACTTCAAATGATTTGGTTTGTTTCTTTACGGTTTTGGTAAAACCAATTTCTTCTTTTGAAGATACTAAATAATAATTATCACCTTGAATCTTATATATTGCTTTGAACACCGATTTGTATATGTTTTTTGCTCCCTCAGATTTATTTTCTTCGACTTTTGAAAAAGTAATAGGGGAGACCAACGTGCTTATTTCAATAATCATTTTTCGCTTTCGATCATATATGATTCTAAAATCGTCACGCATACCGCTAACTTCGTCAATAGGCGTTATCAACATTGTATAATAATCTTCATTACTTGCATTTGATTTAATAATAAAGTCATATTCCTTTTTGGCTCTAGAATCTAAAATAGGGTTTAAATATTTGAAAATATAGTAGTTTTCCATAACATCATTAAGGTTATACCCTAATAAGTCTTTTTTAATATCTAGATCTACCAAACCATAAGAACGATTTTGATCTACAAAAATAGTAGTGCTAAAATTTTTATCATTTCCTGAAAGTTGAAAATTGATTACTCCATCATTATAATAGGAATAGGTATTGTCGATGCTAAAAAACTCTCTAGAATATACTTTTAGTTTGGCTGGAATAGTAAGTTTTTTGATAGAATTTGCTACAATATTTTTAAGGATTAGCTGCGGGTGTTGTTTTGTAACCACGATTTCATCTAAATCATTTACATTTTTTTTTAAATAAACTGTAGATTCTTTATCCTTTAAATTGATTGATTTTAACGTTTGCGATATATAGGAAGCATTCGATATTTTTATAAGTGTAGGTTGGGTAATCGAAATAACAACTATTCCGTTTGCATTACTGAGTAAATTCTGTTTTGATTTCACTACATAAACCGTTATATCTTCAATAGGTAAATTGGTTTCAGAATCTTTAAATAGTAGTGTTATTTCTGAGTTTTGGGAGAAAACAGAAGCAATTGAAAATAAAAAAAATAATATATATATCTTTTTCATACAAATGTATTGAATTCAAATTTAGTGATTTCATTTGGATCTTAACAATTTATTGTTATTTTTTTATTAATAGGCATAAAAAAATCTCGATTTCTCGAGATTTTAAGTTATTCATTATGTAAGAAAGCTTGCCTATTTAGTAACGTTTCCTCACTTTCAACATGATTGTCATCAGGAATACAACAGTCAACTGGGCATACAGCGGCACATTGTGGTTCGTCGTGAAAACCTTTACATTCTGTACATTTCCCAGGAACAATATAATAAATATCATCGGAAATGGGAGTTTGTGCAGCATCTGCATCTACTTCAGTTCCATCAGCTAATATTACTTTTCCTCGAATTTTTGTTCCATCTTTATATCTCCAATCGTCTGCTCCTTCATAAATTGCAGTATTTGGACATTCTGGCTCACAAGCACCACAATTGATACATTCATCTGTTATTATTATTGCCATATTTTTTAGTCTTAAAGTTGAATGTCTTAAAGTCTTAAAGTTAAAAGAGTTTTGAATCTTTTGACATTCGACTTTTGACATTCGACATATTTATCCTTATTTTTGTGCAAAATTACGCCCAAAACTATTCATAAGCAAATCAATATGACTTTAG
>CANIFM010000046.1 GCA_947466955.1 Bacteroidota bacterium | reverse complement strand
TTGCTTGCATCATTAAAACGAACGGCAGAACGAACATCCGAACCTTTAAACCAATATTCAATAGTAATAGCCGAATTATTCGAATTAGCTACGGCTTGAGTTAAACGGTCTGGTAAATTAACATAATCGTTTGATCCATCAAAACTCAAGGCATTTCCTGGAGGAGTAGCTGTAATTGCAATAGCACCATTCAGCGGATTAGCTGCTGTTCCCGTAACTGAAGTTTTATTGGCTCGAACTCTCCAATAATAACTATTGGCAGAATTATTGGTCAATCCAGTAACATTATAAGTAGTTACTAATCCTACATTTAGTCCATTAAAACCAGCAATCATAGTGTCAAAACTTGGACTGGTTGAAACATCCAATAAATAATTATCGACACTACCAGCTACAGGTGCTGCCCAATTGGCTGTAAAGCTTGTAGCAGTAGCATTAGTAGTGGTAAAAGTTGTAGGCACTACCATGGCATAACTTTCTAACCAGTTACTGGTTGTTCCTGATAAAGCAAGGTTGTTTAGGGTTCCGTTAGAAGTTCCAGTAGTAACTGCATCAGTTAAAACTGTTCCACTACCAGAATTGAATTTATAATAATGTAGCAATCCTGTTGAAGAAGGACTAATCTCATTATACATATTAGCCTGAATGGCGCTTTGAGATAATGAGGTACTCCAAAAACGAACTTCATCTATATCTCCAGAGAAGTAATTATCAATATACCCTATAGTATAATTTGCATACATTGTACAAGTAGCATAGGTTGTCCATGTTCCTGCAAATATTCCATTTACATAAAGTATGTTGTTTGCTCCCATTTTTACCCAAGCAACATGGTTCCATTTATCTTGATTTAATACTGCCGTAGGAGTTGTATAACCTATTCCTTGTTCAGAACAATGTATCTTATTGGATATCATCCAAAATCCAGGGTTTCTACCGCCAGCTATCTGTCCCCCTAAAAACCCATGATAACCTCCATCGTTATCCGCTACATTAGGTTTAACCCAACACTCCATGGTAAAATTAGCAACTGTGCCATTGAGTGCTGCAAATACAGGTGTATTTGTATTTACATAATCATTAGAACCATCAAAATTCAAACTATTTCCAGGAGGTAAAATTGATGTAGTTACCGTTTGATAAGCAGTATTAGCACCAGTTCCTGTTACAGAAGTTTTATCGGCTCTAACTCTCCAATAATAAGTAGTACCAATCGCTAATCCTGTAATGTTAGTTGTTAACACACTTCCAACATTTTTTGCAGAATACCCTGATACCAAATTTGTAAATGCTGAATCAGTAGCGACATCTAACAAATAATTGGTAACAACACCTGTTGTAGGAGCTGTCCAACTTGCAGTAAAACCAGTATTTGTTATTGCAGAAGTTATTGGTGCCTTTGGCAGAACCATTGCATAACTTTCTACCCAGTTACTTGTTGCTCCTGTTAGGGCAAAATTATAGATTGTTAAATTTGCTCCTCCTGAAACTTCATCTTGCATCAAGGTACCTGTACTGCTATTAAATTTATAATAATGATCTAGACCTGTGACAGGTGTACTCATTTCGCTATACATATTTGCTGCTAAATCGCCTTGTGATCTGGCTACATTCCAGAAACGCATTTCATCCATGCTGCCCGGAAAAAAAGCATCCCAAGCCCAAGCGCTAGCATAGTATAAACCTCCAACTACAATAGTATTAAAATTATAACCTGAATATGTTATTGTACCTAATCCATCCATCACTCCATTAATATATAAGGAATAGGTAGTGCCGTATTTCACTACGGCAACATGCGTCCATTTGCCAGTATTTACATTGGCGGTACTGGTTATATACCCATTACCAGTTGCGCCATTACATACTATTTGTAATTTCCCACTAGCCAACCTAAATTCACAAACTGAAGCAATACCAGCTGAATTATTTCCCCAAGAAACAATATTGCTTCTAATGGCAGTTGAAGTTGTTTTTATCCAAGTTTCAATGGTAAAATTACCGGCATAATAATCGGTTAAAGGTATTGGTGCCCAATCATCAACTCCATCAAAATTCAAACTTTTCCCAGGCGCTTGCGCGTAGGTTGAAGTTCCAAATGAGTAAAATAGAACAAATAGTAGCAGTAATTTTTTTGAGAGTAGAAATTGGGAAACTGAGATAGATCGGAAGTGTAGGTTTTGAAACATATAATTTTATATAATTTCCGCAAAATTAATTCACATAATTTATTTTATGATAAAATTATATTTGGAATTTGTCCACTTTTTTGTATTTTTGGACATATTTAAAATTGACAAAGAATACTAAATCATTGTTTGTCAGTATTATAAAATAAATAGCAAATCCCTCAAATGTTACTTTATATTTCTTTATTACTAATTTTATTATCAATAATTCTAATTATATATAATTGGAAACTGAATAATAATGCTGTTTTTATTGGACTTTTTTTTAGTCTAATTGCCTTATATGGATTGGTACATTATTTCGTTATATATGGAAAATCGGTTTTTTGGCTCGCTATTTTTTACAATCATCTTTCTCCATTTTTTTTACTAGCTGGTCCTTTTTTATATTTTTATGTGCGAGGAACATTAAAAGATAGACAAGGACTTAAAGCAAAAGATTTTGTGCATTTTATTCCAACAATTATTCATTTTGTGGGCATTTTACCCTATACTTTCTCTTCATTTTACTACAAAGAAAAAGTTGCTAAAGCAATAATTGAAAACATGGATAATTTGAAAAGAATAAATGTTAATGTTTTATTTAATCACCAATTCAGCTTTATTTTTAGACTGTTAACATTGACTTTTTATTTAATTTATTCCTTTAATCTTCTATCAAAATTTTCAAAAAAATATAAAAAAATACAAAAAACTCCTCAAAGACAGTATGTTATAATTAATCGATGGATTACAATTTTACTATGCTTGGTTGCATTATTGTTGGTAAATTATTTTATTTTATGTTATTATTTTTTATCTTTTGAAGAAATCTACCTTAAAAATATAGTAGTAATAATAAATAGTATAACTGGCCTTTCTTTCGTTTTTTTAGCTTCCGGAATTTTGTTTTTCCCTGAAGTGCTATATGGTTTACCAAATACTAAAATTAGTAAGTCAAAAATTAAAATGATAAAAAATGATAAATCACAAAATGAAAATAAGCACCTTCCCTTATTAGAAGAATCAGAAGATCCTTTCATAATATTGTCTGAAAGAATTAAAGACTATCTAGATTCTGAAAAACCATATTTAAACTCCAACTTTTCTGTGACTCAAATTGCTATTAAATTAGATGTGCCGCAAAACCATATTCTGTACTGTATTCATTCAGTATTTAATACAAAATTTTCAAAATTGAAAACCAAATTAAGAGTAGAACAAACCAAATTACTATTGAAAGAATCGGTTCATTCCAATATCACAATTGATGGAATAGCCCAATTGGCCGGTTTTAGTTCTCGTTCTAGTTTTTATATTGCTTTTAAGGATGAAACTGGAATTACACCTAGTGATTATTTGAAAACAATTATTGATAATGAGACAATAAAGGAATAAATTGAAATATTTTAGCATTAGCATAGATTTCATTAGAATATAAAGTAGCTTATGAAAATTATTTAGAAGCTACTTTCTTTATTATTGACTTCTAATAATGAAATATAATTCAATCGATTGTTTACAAAATTTATATTGATAAGTAATAACTATGCGTTCTCGCATGAAGGATGGCAGCGGAAATCCTCTGTGGAACGAAGTGGAACAGAGATTGTAGCGCACAGCCTGACCCGAAGTTTTTACGGAGGGGCATGCCCAAATAAAAGAGAACAATTACATAGAATTGCAAACAAAAAAGCTGTCTAAAAAGTATATTTTAGACAGCTTTTGTTTTTTTAATAAGGAATCAGATTATACTGATTGTTGCTTTTTAGCTTTTCTCTCTTTGTACATTTCCCACAAAGCGCCGCCAATCCAATATTGAACGAAACCAACTAAGAAAAACATTAACCAAAACCCCATTGTAAGGATGGTTAAGAAAAGTAAAAATCCTAAATACTGTGAAAAGTCAAACATGATTATCTGAATTATTGAATATGATTACAAATGTAAGTTTATTATTTTTTTCTACCAATTAATCACTATCAATTTTTATAAAATAGTTTTTTATGCGTAATTTTGGCTCAGATTTTTTTGGAGCTATTTCCAGCTTTCGCCTTTATCTTTTTGGGTTTTCATGCTTCAAACCCAAAAAGGATACCGGCTCAATCTGGGCTAGACCTAAAATGACGCTCAAACAAATAACAAACACACAATAAAATGGAATTCAGAATCGAAAAAGACACCATGGGTGAAGTGCAAGTTCCTGCAGATAAATATTGGGGCGCACAAACAGAACGCTCTCGAAACAACTTCAAAATTGGTCCTTCGGCGTCAATGCCTAAAGAAATTATTGAAGGATTTGCCTATTTAAAGAAAGCCGCAGCCTTCGCTAATTGCGATTTGGGTGTGCTTCCAACAGAAAAAAGAGATGCAATTGCTGCCGTTTGCGATGAAATATTAGCAGGTAAATTAGCCGATGAATTTCCATTGGTAATTTGGCAAACAGGTTCGGGAACACAAAGCAATATGAATGTGAACGAAGTAGTTGCCAACCGTGCGCAGGTTTTAAGAGGTTTCAAAATTGGCGAAGGCGAGCAATTCATTAAAGCCAATGACGATGTAAACAAGTCACAATCTTCCAACGACACCTACCCTACTGGAATGCACATCGCAGCCTATAAAGCGGTAGTTGAAGTTACGATTCCTGGAATTGAAAAATTGCGAGATACGCTCCAAGCGAAAGCTGTTGCCTATAATACAGTCGTGAAAATTGGTCGTACCCACTTGATGGACGCTACGCCACTTACATTAGGTCAAGAAATTTCTGGTTATGTGGCGCAATTGAATTACGGAATAAAAGCGATTAAAAATACGTTGGCACATTTATCGGAAGTGGCTTTAGGTGGAACTGCTGTGGGAACGGGATTAAACACGCCTGATGGATATGATGTAAAAGTAGCCGAATATATTGCAAAATTCACTGGTCATCCTTTTGTTACTGCAGAAAATAAATTTGAAGCTTTGGCGGCTCACGATGCCATTGTAGAAACGCACGGTGCTTTGAAACAAGTGGCGGTTTCGTTGAATAAAATTGCCAATGATGTTCGTATGTTGGCTTCTGGACCTCGATCTGGTATTGGAGAAATCCTAATTCCTGAAAACGAACCGGGTTCTTCAATTATGCCAGGAAAAGTAAATCCAACACAATGTGAAGCCTTAACAATGGTTTGTGCGCAAGTGATGGGTAACGATGTTGCGATTTCAATTGGCGGCATGCAAGGACATTATGAATTGAATGTTTTCAAGCCTTTGATGGCTGCAAATTTCTTGCAATCTGCACGATTATTGGGTGATGCGTGTCTGTCATTTGACGAACATTGTGCGCAAGGAATTGAACCAAATTACAAAAGAATTGAAGAATTGGTTAACAACTCATTGATGTTGGTTACTGCATTAAACACTAAAATTGGGTATTACAAAGCCGCTGAAATTGCACAAACTGCTCATAAAAACGGAACTACTTTGAAGGAAGAATCCGTTCGTTTGGGATATGTCACCGCCGAAGATTTTGATGCTTGGGTAAAACCTGAAGAAATGGTTGGAAGCTTGAAATAGTTTTTTATCGTGTTTGCTCTAAAATCAAAAATCCGCTTTGAAAATTTTCGAAGCGGATTTTAACGTTTCTTAAAGAAGTATTATAATGGCAAATTCAATTTACTGTTTTTTCGGCTGTAGCCAAAGTAAATCACCAAACCAATCAACAACCAAATCGTAAAATAAATCCAATTCCAAACACTCAGTTCCGCCATCATATACAAGCAAGAAATCAATCCCAACAATGGAATTAGCGATAAATTTTGACGATTCGACCAAACCGTTAAAAATAGTAAAGTAATCAGAAAAATCCACATTGGAATTTTATGTTTAAAAAGACTAAAACCCGTTTCAAATTTTTGTGAATCTGAAATTGGTAATGCTTTTATAACCGCTTCATACTGCGTTTCATTTTCATTGTATTTACTCAAAATAACTTCTAAATCAGGTTGCGAAGTCGTACTATTATTTTTATCAAAACCAACCAAATACGTATATACCAGTTCCGATTGTGTTTTATCCAATGACGTTACAATAGCCTCAGGACTATTAATTTTCTTTTCATTAGTAATGAAATCCATCGTGCTTTTAGCATTGTATTTAAAAGCATAAAACATTCCAGCCGCTAACAAAACTGGAATAACAAATTTTGAATTCACATACGGCGTTTTGAATTTCCCACGAGGAATATCTGTTTTATTTTGCAATACCAAAACCCCCGCACAAACCAATACAAAAGCAAATAAAGTTCCAATACTGCATAAATCTGTTACCATTGTAAGGTTCAAAAACAACGCTGGAATGGCTACGACAAATCCTGTTACAACCGTTGCATACGATGGCGTTTTGAATTTTGGATGCACTCTTGAGAATTTTTTCGGCAACAATCCATCACGGCTCATACTCATCCAAATTCGAGGTTGACCCATTTGGAACACCAATAAAACACTCGCCATTGCTATTACCGCAGAAACACCGATTATGGCAGACATTACTTTTAAATCTAATTTTTCAAATACAAAAAGTAAAGGGTCACCAACATTTAAATCCGAATAATGAACCATTCCTGTGAGAACCAATGCGATTGCAATATATAAAACCGTACATATTATTATCGCCCACATCATTCCACGAGGCAAATCTCGCTGTGGATTTTCGCATTCTTCAGCAGTTGTAGAAATGGCGTCAAAACCAATATAAGCAAAAAATACTGCGGAAACTCCTTTCAAAATTCCACCAACGCCATTTGGGGCAAAAGGCTGCCAATTGTCAGTATCAACATAAAAAACACCAACCGCAATTACCAATAAAATAATACATAATTTCACTAAAACCATTGCATTACTTGCATTTCGTGATTCTTTCATTCCACGATAAACCAATGCTGTAATTAAAACTATAATTCCTAAAGCTGGTAAATCAGCAACAATATGGAAGTTCCCAATTACTGGCGAAGTCGTCCAAGCCGTATAAGCCGCCTGCATTCCCAAACTTAAATTTTCAAAGGATTTTCCGCCTTGCATTAATGCCGTTGCATCTTTGAAACCATTGTAAGCGGTTAAATAATCCATTTGAACCCAATCGGCTAAAACTTGCAAATGCAAATCATATTTGTGGTTCAAATTGACAATAATATTATTCATCAAACTCGTAAAATAGTCACTCCACGAAATGGCGACCGTAATATTTCCAATGGCATATTCCATGATCAACGCCCAACCAATAATCCAGGCAATTAATTCCCCAAAAGCAACATAAGAATAGGTGTAAGCGCTTCCAGAAACAGGCACCATCGACGCAAATTCAGCATACGCAAAAGCGGCAAAACTACACGCTATTGCAGTAAATAGGAATAAGAAAATTACTGCAGGACCACCATCAAAACTTGCTTTTCCAATCGTGCTGAAAATTCCAGCACCGATAATTGCAGCAATTCCAAAAGCTGCTAAATCTCTTGTTTTTAAATGCTTACTAAGAGAATTATGTCCATCGGCTTCATTTTTGGCAACTTGTTTTAAAATGTCTTGGACGGTTTTTTTTCTAAATAAATTGGAGAAATTCATATTTTAAAGTGTGCAAGTTTAATTTAATAAAGTGAAATTATTATTGATATTTATTGATAAAACATCAAATAATAAGTAAAACAAATATATAAAACGAAACCGAAATACACTCTATTTGAATGGTAATTTAAAAATCGTTATTTATAATAAGGAAAAACTATCACTTCATAAAAATATATAATTGAAATTGATAGTTGATTGTTTAGTTCTGATGTACATTTGCAGTAATAAAAAAAAACATTAATATTAAAATATAAATTATGTCATTAGTAGGAAAAAAATTCCCAAGTATTGCAGTTGACGCCATTTCAGAAATGGGCGATAACTTAAAAATCAACGTTTTTGAAGAAGCTACAAAAAACAACAAAAAAGTAATTTTGTTTTGGTATCCAAAAGATTTTACCTTCGTTTGTCCAACAGAATTGCACGCTTTTCAAGCTGCTTTACCGGAATTTGAAAGCAGAAATACAATTGTAATTGGTGCTTCTTGTGATACCAATGAAGTTCATTTTGCTTGGTTAAATACACCAAAAGACAACGGTGGAATTGAAGGCGTTACCTATCCAATTTTGGCTGATACCAACAGAAATTTATCAAACATTTTAGGAATTCTTGACATCGACTCAACCGAATATAGCGAAGAAACTGATTCTGTAATTATTGAAGGATCGAATGTAACTTTCAGAGCTACTTATTTAATTGATGAAACTGGAAAAATATTTCACGAAAGTGTAAATGATATGCCATTAGGTAGAAATGTGAATGAATACTTACGCTTGATTGATGCTTACACACACGTTCAAACGAACGGTGAAGTTTGTCCTGCAAACTGGGAAAAAGGAAAAGATGCAATGACTGCCGATAGAAATAGTACTGCAGCATATTTAGGTTCTCACTAATTTTCAATATCAATAACAATGGCAATTTCGGTATTTACTGTTGAAATTGCCATTTAAATCTAAAACTATGTTAATCGAATTAAACGAAGATACGTTACAGAATTTAGTAGCAACAAACGAAAAAGTGGTGGTTCAATTTTCGGCTTCTTGGTGTGGAAATTGCAGAATTATGAAACCTAAATTCAAGAAATTAGCTTCAGAAAATGAAGCGGTGACTTTTGTTTTAGTGGATGCTGAAAATTCTCCAGAATCAAGAAAAATGGCTAATGTTTCTAACTTGCCAACGTTTGCAACTTTTGTAAACGGAAAATTAGTTAACGAAACTCAAACCAACAAAGCAGAAGTTTTAACGGATTTGGTAAATGAAATTCTATAAAGATGAAACTACCTGTAATCAAACATTTAACGCAATTTATTGAAGATAACGATCAAGATTATCTCATAGAAACTATTGAAGTTTTGGAAGCTTTAACAGAAATTCCATCATTGAAAGATGAAGAATTAGACGTAATTGGGGAATTAATTTCCAATATGTATGGTGCGCTTGAAGTTCATAAAATGGTAAAAGGCGGAATGGACAAAAAGGAAGCCTTGAACGGATTTATGAAACGTGTTTTAGGTTCAATTGATAAGTAATGCAATGTTTTTAATTAACAAAAAACGTCTTCAGAAATGAAGACGTTTTTTGTTATCTTAATATATGTACTTAATCTTTTAATAAAGCACGTAAGTATAGATTAAATAAATTAATGATTTACTTCCGCTATTTCTTCAGGATTGTGTTTATGCTTGAAGAAAACAGCAAAGGCAACAGCAATTACGGCAGCGTAAATGGCAAAACAAAGCCAAATGGAATGCCAGTCTTTGGTGTTGTCAACGGTAAAATATTTGTCGATAATATAGCCGCTGATTGAGCTGCCAAGAACTGCACCAAAACCGTTGGTCATCATCATAAATAGTCCTTGAGCGCTGGATCTGATGGAAGAATCCGTAGAAGTTTCGATGAATAACGAACCCGAAATATTGAAAAAATCAAATGCCATTCCGTAAACAATACAGGATAAAATAATCATCCAAAGACCACCTGAAGGGTCGCCATAAGCGAATAATCCGAAGCGCAATACCCAAGCAATCATTGAGATTAGCATTACTTGTTTGATTCCAAATCGCTTTAAGAAAAATGGAATTGCAAGAATAAATAAAGTTTCAGATATTTGAGAAATCGACATTATTATTGTTGAATATTTAACTACAAATGAGTTTTCGTATTCGGGAACTTTTGAAAAATCGGATAGAAATGTGTCGCCATACATATTAGTTAATTGTAAAGCAGCTCCTAAAAACATTGAGAAAATTAGAAATAATGCAATTTTATAGGTTCCAAAAAGTTTGAAAGCATCCAAACCTAATTTTTGCGCTACTGTTGAATTTTCAGAAATTAGATTTTGTGGCGGACATTTAGGCAAGAAAAATGAGTAAATTCCCAATGCTACCGCGGCAATTGCAGCGATGTAAAACATATTTGCAGAGGCTTTATTTCCTGACAAATTGGTAATCCACATTGCCATAATGAAGCCCACAGTTCCCCAAACTCGAATGGGTGGAAAAACTTTGACAACATCAAATTTATTGTTTTTTAGAATTGTGTAAGCTATTGAATTTGAGAGTGAAATGGTTGGCATATAGCAAAGCATCGCCATAAAAATCACCCAGAAAAAGGAAGTTGGCGAATCGACTTGTGGGATGTAACAAAGGATTAAACCGCCCAAAATGTGTAATATTCCATATAATTTTTCGGCATTTATAAATTTGTCAGCAATTATTCCTGTTAGCGCAGGCATTAAAATTGAAGACAGTCCTAATGTTGAAAATACAGCCCCAAATTCGGCACCACTCCATTGTTTTGAGGCAAACCAATAGTTTCCAACGGTTATCAACCAAGCTCCCCAAACAAAAAACTGTAGGAAACTCATTAACGTAAGACGATTTTTAATATTCATAAAATTAGATTTAGGTAAGGTCGTTTAATATTAATGTAAAACTAACAATAAATTAATATATTCAAATAAAAATCGAATATTTTATATCTAAATCAATGGATATTTTGAACTAAAGCTAAAACTTTATCAAATTGTTCTTCTCGAGTAAGGTGAGAATTGTCAATTTCAATTGCATTTTTATCTTTTAATAATGGGGAATCGTCTCTGTGCGTATCAATATAATCGCGCTCTTCCACATTTTTAAGCACTTCGTCAAAAGAAACAGCATCGCCTTTTTGTTGCAATTCATCAAAGCGTCTTTGGGCTCGAGTTTGCCCACTTGCGGTCATAAATATCTTGAGTTCGGCGTCAGGAAAAACGACCGTAGCGATGTCTCTTCCGTCCATCACAATGCCTTTATCTTTTCCCATTTGTTGCTGTTGCTCAACTAATTTGGCTCGGACTTCTGAAACTTCGGCCACTTTACTAACGTAATTAGAAACTTCGATAGTTCGAATTTCTTTCTCTATATTTACATTGTTCAAAAACATTTCTGCAAATCCCAATTCAGGATTAAATTGGAAATGTAATTTTATATTTGGTAAACTTTCAATCAAGCCATTTTTATTGAAAAAATCAGGTTTTATAAACCCGTTTTTCATTGCAAAATAAGCGACGGCACGATACATTGCGCCAGTATCAACATAAACGTAGCCTAAATATTTTGCCAATTGTTTTGCCAAAGTACTTTTTCCTGTTGACGAAAAACCGTCTATTGCGATAGTAATTTTTTTATCCAAAATCTATTCTTGAAAATTAATAGTTAAACCAAATAAGCTTGTATTTCCTGCCAAAGTATAGCGAGAATAGGAATAATTAAATTTTAGGTTATTGAATTTTAATCCAAATCCAACTGAAATCCCTGAGAAATTCCGTTGTTCTAATATACTCAACTCCTCGCCTCTTCTGAAATTATATCCCAATCGAACATTAAAACTTTTCCTCGGAAATAATTCTACGCCAATGATAACGTGGCGTAAAGCATTATTAAAAACCGAAACTTTTTCGGGTGTCGAACCGCCATCAATAGAACCAACGGCACGAGCGGGATTTGAAAAAGCAATATTCCATTGTTGTAAATTTTCTAATGTTAAATGCCAACGAATGGGCACATTTTCAACTTCTTGAGAAACACCAATGAGCACTTCTAAAGGCAATTTTTCCTTAGTTCCAGAATAACTTGTGAATTGTGTACCGATATTTCTGACTACTAATGCCCAATTTACATCGTTGCGTTCATCAATGAATAGCGCACCTAAATCGGCCGCGCCACCAAAGGAATTATAACTTTCTAATGTAGATGAAATCAGTTTTGCATTAGCACCAAAATGAACAGGAATGTCAGGAATCATAAAAGAATATCCGAAAGACAGTGCCATTTCACTTCCTGTAAAATCAGAAGTGGGATTTCCAGTTTCATCGGTTCCTTGGAATTTTCCGTAATTCACATAATTTATTCCTGCTTGAAAGGTTTGCAAATGTCGGTCGAATGTGTACGCATAAGAAGCGGTTCCGTAGGTAACTTCTCCGAAATAGCTTCCGTAATTCACCGCCAGATGATTGTCCATTTCTGAATTTATCGTTGCAGGATTAAAATTGGCTTGGTTGACATCGTTATCATAAATCGTAATGATTTTTCCACCCAAAGCAGCTTGACGAGGCGATGTTACCAAATTCAAAAACTGATATACCGACTGCCCTCCAATTTGCCCATAAGTGACGGTACAAAAAAGAATGAAGAGGAGATATAATTGTTTTTTGAACATAGTTGTATTTTCAGATTATATAACGCAAATGCGAAGATATTATTTTTAATAAAAAAAACGGCTAATTTCTTAGCCGTTTTTAATTTATAAAATTTTAGCGTTTTTGACTTTCTGGTCGGTTAAAGCAATTGCCAAGACCTCACTCATTTCTTTCACATAATGAAATGTCAATCCTTCTAAATATTCGGGTTTAATTTCGTCAATATCACTTTTGTTTTCGTGACACAAAACAATTTCTTTAATGTTGGCTCTTTTGGCTGCCAATATTTTTTCTTTAATTCCTCCAACAGGCAAAACTTTTCCTCTTAAGGTAATTTCACCAGTCATAGCAAGGCTTTTCTTCACTCTTTTTTGAGTAAATAAAGAAACTAAAGACGTTAACATTGCAATTCCTGCACTTGGTCCATCTTTTGGTGTTGCGCCTTCAGGAACGTGCAAATGGATATTGTATTTGGATAACATTTCAGAGTCAATTCCGAAAATTTCAGCATTTGATTTTATGTATTCCAATGCAATTGTAGCCGATTCTTTCATTACTGTTCCAAGGTTTCCAGTAATTGTCATCATTCCTTTTCCTTTAGAAATCAAAGATTCTATGAATAAAATATCACCACCAACGCTTGTCCAAGCCAAACCAGTTACAACTCCAGCAACATCATTATTTTCATATTTATCTCTTTCTAATCTTGGAACTCCCAAAACTTGAACGATATCAGCATCTGTCACTTTTTTGTTGTACTCCTCCTCCATCGCAATAGATTTGGCAGCATTTCGAATAACCTGAGCAATTTTAGCTTCTAATCCACGAACACCCGATTCACGGGTATATCCTTCTACAATTTTTTCCAATTGTTTTTTCCCAATCGTTAAATCTTTTAAAGTCAATCCGTGTTCCTTCAATTGACGAGGAAATAAATGTTGGCGTGCAATTTCTGTTTTTTCTTCAATTGTATAACCAGACATTTTTATGATTTCCATTCTATCGCGCAATGCAGGTTGAATAGTTGCCATATTATTGGACGTTGCAATGAACATTACTTTCGATAAATCGTAACCCATTTCAAGGAAATTATCATAGAAAGCGTTGTTTTGCTCTGGATCTAAAACTTCCAATAATGCCGAAGATGGATCGCCTTGATTTCCCATTGCTAATTTGTCTATTTCATCCAAAACAAATACAGGATTTGATGTTCCCGCCTTTTTCAAACTTTGAATAATACGCCCTGACATCGCACCAATGTAGGTTTTTCTGTGTCCACGAATTTCTGCTTCATCTCGCAAACCGCCAAGTGAAATTCTCACATATTTTCTTCCTAAGGCTTCAGCAACTGATTTTCCAATAGATGTTTTCCCAACACCTGGGGGGCCTGTCAAACAGATAATTGGTGATTTCATATCATTTCGCAATTTCAAAACTGCCAAATGTTCTATCATTCTTTTCTTTACATCTTCTAAACCAAAATGGTCGCGATCAAGAATTTTTTGTGCTCTTTTTAAATCGAAATTATCTTTAGAATATTCATTCCAAGGCAAGTCTAAAAACAATTCTAAATAATTTCTTTGAATTCCAAAATCAGGTGCTTGTGGATTCATTCGACGCATTTTTGTCAATTCTTTTTCAAAATGTTTTTTGGTAACCTCATCCCATTTTTTGAGTGCTGCCTTTTCAACCATTTCTTCAACTTCCTCTTCTTGAGAAGCGCCACCCAATTCTTCCTGAATGGTTTTCATTTGCTGATGCAAGAAATATTCACGTTGTTGTTGGTCTAAATCAAATCGAACTTTGGATTGAATATCATTTTTCAACTCCAATTTTTGAAGTTCAATATTCATATATCGTAAAGTTTCTAAAGCTCTGTCTTTCAAATCTGTAATATTCAACAATTCTTGCTTTTCTTTAACAGAAAGATTCATATTTGAAGATACGAAATTGATTAAGAATGATTTACTTTCAATATTCTTAATTGCAAATGTAGCTTCTGTTGGAATATTCGGACTTTCCTTAATAATTTGGATTGCCAATTCTTTTATAGAATCAATAATAACTGAAAACTCTTTGTCTTTTTTGGCGGGACGTGTTTCTACAATATTCTTTACAGTCGCAGTTAAATAAGGTGCTTGAGAAATAACAGTGTCAATTTCAAAACGCTTTTTACCTTGAAGAATTACAGTAATATTTCCATCAGGCATTTTTAGAACCCGAAGTATTTTTGCAACTGTTCCAATAGAATGAATATCATTTTGTGAAGGATCTTCGTCTTCTTCATTTTTTTGAGAAACTACACCAATGTCTTTTCCTGCGGCATTGGCATCATTAATTAATTTTATAGATTTATCTCTTCCAGCAGTAATCGGAATTACCACACCAGGAAATAAAACAGTGTTTCGTAAAGGTAGAATTGCCAATGATTCAGGCAACTCTTCGTTGTTCATCTCTTCTTCGTCTTCTGG
>CANIFM010000045.1 GCA_947466955.1 Bacteroidota bacterium | reverse complement strand
ATCAAAAAATCTCATAGCGACACAAATAGTCCTTTAAGCGTTGTTTTTATAAAAACTATAATTATAATTTTGTTAAACTTTATAGAAAGTGAATATATGAAAAATAATCAATCGAAACAGCTCTATTTTTATTCTGTCGGATTAAGCTACAAAAAAGCAGATGCCGAGATGAGGGGAAAATTCAGTTTGGATGCTGCGGCTAAAACGAATTTGCTTGAACAAGCTAAGTCAGAAGGAATTGAGAGTTTGATTGTGACTTCAACTTGTAACAGAACTGAAATTTACGGATTTGCAGAGCACCCATTTCAATTGATTAAATTAATTTGCGAAAACAGTAACGGAACCGTTGAATCCTTTCAAGAAGTTGGTTTTGTATTTAAAGGTCAAGAAGCAATTAATCATATTTTTCAAGTAGGAACAGGTTTAGACAGTCAAATTCTTGGGGATTTTGAAATCATAAGCCAAATAAAACTGAGCTTTGCTGAATCAAGAAAACTAGGATTAATCAATACCTATTTAGACCGATTAATAAACGCTGTGATTCAAGCCAGTAAAAAAATTAAGACTGATACCGAAATCAGTTCTGGAGCAACATCCGTTTCTTTTGCTTCTGTTCAATATATTATTAAAAATGTTGAGAATATTGGAAACAAAAATATTCTGCTATTTGGAACAGGAAAAATCGGAAGAAATACCTGTGAGAATTTAGTAAAACACACTAAAAACGAACACATTACATTAATTAATCGTACCAAAGATAAAGCCGAAAAATTAGCAGGAAAATTGAATTTGATAGTCAAAGATTATGCAGAATTGCACCTTGAACTTCAAAAAGCCGATGTTGTTGTCGTGGCGACTGGCGCTCAAAATCCTACCATTGATAAAGCAATTTTGAATTTGAAAAAACCAATTTTGATTTTGGACTTATCAATTCCAAAAAACGTACACGAAAATGTAAAGGATTTGGAAGGCGTAACTTTAATTCATATGGATCATTTATCACAAATGACCGACGATACTTTGGAACGAAGAAAACAACATATTCCTGCTGCCGAAGCAATTATTGAAGACATCAAAATGGAATTTAATATTTGGATGAATGGTCGCAAACACGCACCAACAATCCACGCTTTGAAAGCAAAATTGAATGATATTGCCGCCAATGAATTGAATTTTCAACGAAAAAAACTATCTAATTTTGATGAAGAACAAGCCGAATTAATAAGCAGTAGAATTATTCAAAAAATCACGAATCATTTTGCAAGCCACTTGAAAGATGAAAACACATCGGTGGACGAAAGCATTGATTTTATTGAAAAAGTTTTTCAAATTGGACAACAATTACCAGTGAAAACAATTTCAATAATTGAAGAAAAATACAAAATCACATTATCATAAATAGTTTAAAAAATCAGTAAAGATTCTTAAATTATTAAGAATTCAAAAAACATAGTGAATGGCTCAAAAAGTGATACGTATTGGAACTCGTGATAGTGAATTAGCACTTTGGCAAGCGCACACAGTAGAAAAAAAATTAAACGATTTAGGATATAAAACCGAAATTATTGCCGTAAAATCCACAGGCGATATTATACTCAACAAACCATTATATGAATTAGGAATCACGGGAATTTTCACAAAAACCCTTGATGCTGCTATGATTAATGGTCAAGTGGATATTGCGGTGCATTCTATGAAAGATGTGCCAACAGCTTTGCCAATTGGAATTGTTCAAGTTGCAGTTTTAGAACGTGCCAACGAAAAGGATATTTTAGTTTATAAAAATAATCAAGATTTCCTAACTGGAAATGGAATTATTGCAACAGGAAGTTTGCGTCGTCAAGCGCAATGGCTGCATAAATATCCGACTCACAAAGTAGTTGATTTACGTGGAAATGTGAATCTGAGAATGCAAAAATTAAATGAAAGTGATTGGAACGGAGCCGTATTTGCAGCAGCTGGACTGGAACGAATAGGCCTCACCCCAACCCTCTCCAAAGGAGAGGGAGAAAAAATCGGATTAGATTACATCAATCTTGATTGGATGATTCCCGCGCCAGCACAAGGTGCAATGGTAATTGTAGCAATGGCAAATGATGAATTTTGCAAAGAGGCAGTTTCAGAACTTAATCATCTTGAAACCGATATTTGCACCTATATAGAAAGGCAATTTTTAAAAACGTTGGAAGGTGGATGTACAGCGCCAATTGGAGCAATTGCAAAATTCACCGAAGACACTATCGAATTTAAAGGTGCACTTTTTTCATTAGATGGAAAACAAAAATTTGAAGTTGAAAAAGTGGTGCCAATTGAACAATGGAAAAAATTAGGTTTTGAACTAGCCAAAGAAATTTTGAACAGTGGCGGAGCAGAACTAATGAAAAATATTAAAGAAGCATTGAAAAAATAATTATGACCCAGTTGAACAAAGACATTTTACCAGAAGCATATAACGAATTTCTTTCGGATGTGGCAACTGCTGTTCAACAACATCGGGTGCAAGCTATTGAATCGGTGCAAACTATTTCGAACCAACTCTATTGGAATATTGGCGAATTGATTATCAAAAAGCAGTTGGAATTTGGTTGGGGGAAGTCGGTTATTTTATTATTAAGCCGTGATTTACCGCAGTTAATTGGAGAAGGAGTGAGTTGGTCACCTCGAAATCTTCAGTTTATGAAGCAATTAGTTGCCGAATATTCAAATGTGAATCAAGCTGCTTCACATTTAGAAAATACAAATGTGAAACAGGCTGTTTCACATTTGGAATACGTGAAACAACTTGTTTTGAGAGTTCCTTGGAGGCATAATATTTTAATACTTCAAAAGGTAAAAGATGAAAATGCCAGGATTTTTTATTTAGAGCAAGCAATTAAAAATAAATATAGTAGCGCAGTACTTTTGCATCAAATTAAGGCGAATGCTTACGAGTATTATTTATCAAAACCAACGCAGCATAATTTTGCTACAGCTTTGCCAGAACACTTTCAGGAACAAGCAAGAGAAAGCATAAAAAGTGTGTATAGTCTTGATTTTCTTGACATCAATAAACCCGTTACCGAAAGAGCGTTGGAAAACACAATGGTCGAAAACGTAAAACGATTGATGCTGGAATTGGGTTATGGTTTTTGTTTTATAGGCAATCAATACCGACTTTCATTAGGCGAAAAAGACTATTATATCGATTTGCTTTTTTATCATAGAATTTTAAAATGTTTGGTTGCTGTCGAATTGAAAGTTGTCGAATTTGAACCCGAATTTGTTGGGAAACTTGACTTTTATTTGCAGTTAATGGACGAACAATTGAAACAGTTGGATGACCAGCCGAGTATTGGAATTTTGCTTGTTCCCGATAAAAATCATTTGGAAGTAGAATATACTTTACGGAATGCAAATAACCCAATAGGAGTTGCCGAATATTATCTTAGCAAACAATTGCCAAAAGAATTAATCGGAAAATTACCAACATCAGAACAATTTCAAAGCGTTCTGATTTCTCAAATTAAAACAAATAATAAAAAAGAAAATAATGAGTAATATCAATATTTTATCAACAAAAATACTTTCTGACAATCAGAAACAGGCATTAGAATCAGCTAATTTAAATGTATTTGAATACGATTTTATTCAAATCAAAAATCAAAAATTTGAACTTAAAGAAATCAATGATAATTTGATTATCACAAGTCAAAATGCAGCGCAAAGTTTATTGCTTCAGCCAGATTGTGATGCCTTAAAAACTAAAAATGTTTTTTGCGTTGGATTAAAAACCAAGATTTTATTGTCTGAAAGCGGTTTTAATGTAATTGTTTACACGGGTTATGCATCGGACTTGGCTGAAATTATCACTTTGATTTATGCCAATGAAAGCTATACCTTTTTTAGTGGAAATTTGAGAAAAGAAACTTTGCCAAAAGCATTAAAAGAAGCAAAAATTAAGTTTAATGAGATTCAGGTTTACGAAACTTCATTGACACCACAAAAAATAAAAGCTGCCGTTGAAGCAATTTTGTTTTTTAGTCCGTCGGGAGTTGAAAGTTATTTGAAAGAAAATACTATAAAAAAAGAACTTTGCTTTTGCATCGGTGAAACAACTGCGGATGCATTACCAAAAACAGTTAAGAATATAATTATTGCAGCCCAACCGTCAATTGAGGACGTGATTGAGGAATGTATTGAAGAGTATAAATAGGCCCCCTAACCCCCTAAGGGGGAATTCGGGAAGTTTATAAAGTTAAAAAGAATACCAAAATTTAGAAAGTTTAAAAGTTTTAATAAATTAATATGATGAACAATATAGATATTCAAATTCCCCCTTCGGGGGTTAGGGGGCTTAAGAACGACCTATTTTTAAAAGCATTACGAGGAGAAACAGTAGAACGCCCACCAGTTTGGATGATGCGTCAAGCCGGAAGATATTTACCAGAATTCATTGCATTGCGAGATAAATACGATTTTTTCACCCGTTGTCAAACACCAGAATTAGCGGCTGAAATCACCGTACAACCCATTCGTAGAATTGGTCCTGATGTAGCAATTTTATTCTCGGATATTTTGGTTGTTCCACAAGCAATGGGAATTGAAGTTTTGATGAAAGAAAATTTCGGTCCTTTTTTACCCAATCCAATTCGTACCATTCAGGATGTCGAAAAAGTAATTGTTCCTAATATCCAAGAAACTTTGGGTTATGTAATGGACGCAATTAAATTAACCAAAGAAATGTTGAACGATGAGGTGCCGTTGATTGGTTTCGCAGGTTCGCCTTGGACAATTTTCTGTTATGCGGTGGAAGGGAAAGGATCAAAAAGTTTTGATACTGCCAAAGGGTTTTGTTTTTCAAATCCAGTTGCATCACACGTGTTATTGCAAAAAATCACCGATACCACTATTTTATATTTGAAAGAAAAAGTAAAAGCAGGTGTTGATGCCGTTCAGATTTTCGACTCTTGGGGAGGAATGCTTTCGCCAGTTGATTATCAAGAATTTTCTTGGAAATACATCAACCAAATCGTGGAAGCTTTGGCAGACGAAACGCACGTTATTGTTTTCGGAAAAGGATGTTGGTTTGCCTTGGGCGAAATGGGAAAAAGTAGAGCATCGGCATTAGGCGTTGATTGGACGTGTTCGCCTAGAAATGCCCGTTATTTGTCTGGTGGAAATATCACTTTACAAGGGAATTTTGACCCAAGTCGTTTGCTTTCGCCAATTCCTGTAATCAAGAAAATGGTTCACGAAATGATTGACGAATTCGGAAAAGACAAATATATTGCGAATTTAGGTCACGGTATTTTACCAAATATTCCTGTTGATCACGCTAAGGCTTTTGTGGATGCGGTGAAGGAGTATGGAAAAAAGTAGGTAGTTAACCGAATCTCCTGCAAGGTTTTTTTCAAACCTTGTAGGTATGTTAGGAAGACATTATCTTTACAGGAATACCTACAAGGTTTAAAAAAAACCTTGCAGGAGAAAAACCTAATTATTGGAACTATGAAATTAGAAGTTTTAGAAAAAGATGGTTATTATCACATTTATAACAGGGGAATAAATGGGTGCTTAATCTTTGAAAATGACGAAAATAAAAACTTCTTTCTGAAACAATTTTCAAAATATTTATCAGAAACAATTTCAATATTTGCCTTTTGTTTGATGGACAATCATTTTCATTTGGTTATTCGAATAAATGAGGATGAAAAAATAGTGACACAAGGGTTTTCTAATTTTTTTAATTCTTATGCAAAAGCATTTAACAAGGAGAATAGCAGAACTGGAAGTCTTTTTGAAAAACATTTCAAAAGAATAAAATTGAATGATGAAGAATATTTGAAACAACTAATATTGTATGTTCACTTGAATCCAAAGCATCATTTAGATTTAAAATTCGATGAGTATAAGTATTCATCTTATCAGGCTTTCATTTCAAATAAGGAAACAAAAATAGAGAGAGAAGAAGTATTGAAATTATTTGGCGGAATAGAAAATTTCATTTTTTCTCACAATCAGAAAAATGATTTTTTATCAGAAAGACATACTTTTGAGTAAAGTTTTGTTATCCTGCAAGGTTTTCAAAACCTTGTAGGCATTAATTAGAAAAGTCATAAATAAAAAGTAACATTTTTTGAAAAAAGAGATAGATATTACTAAATTAAATTTAAAAGAACATTTGTTTTATGCCTATGCTAATTTGGCAATGGCACACGCTGCTGTTGAAAACAATCAAACAAGGTTTGATAAATTTAATTATGCAATTAGAGCTAAACTATATAAATGGCTTTTAACTGGCAAAATGAATATAAGGACACTTTTTGACGATGAAAAAATTAAATTATCAATCGGAGCAAAGTGTAATTATTGCAACTCAACAGAAAAACTTGCTTTAGACCACATTTTAGCGCAAAAATTAGGAGGAAAAGACAATGGGGATAATTTAGTTTATGCTTGTAAAAGTTGTAACAGTTCAAAGGGTAAAAAGGATTTGATGGAATGGATGTTTTTTCATGGGGATGATTTTTTATCACTTATGATTATTAGGCGATATCTAAAATTAGCGATTAATTATTGTATAGAAAACAACTTAATGGATTTAAAAATATCGGAAATTGAAATGGATAAAGTTCCATATAAATTGTTATTAATTCCAGTAAAATATCCTACACCTGATAAGCTAAGATTGATTTAATAAATACCTACAAGGTTTGAAAAAAACCTTGCAGGATAGAAAAAGCAAAATGAAGAATAAATTTTACCAATACATACAAAACCTTCAAGACCAAATCTGCGCAGGATTGGAAGCTGCTGATGGCGCAACTAAATTCCGTGAGGACATTTGGGAACGACCTGAAGGTGGTGGAGGACGAACACGCGTAATAGAAAGCGGTCCCGAAGGTTCGGGAGTTTTCGAAAAAGGCGGTGTGAATATTTCTGCAGTACACGGAAAATTACCGGATAGTATGCAAAAACTATTCAACGTGGGCGAAGCTGATTTTTTTGCTTGTGGATTGAGTTTAGTTTTGCATCCAAAAAATCCAATGGTGCCAACGGTTCACGCGAATTGGCGTTATTTCGAAATGTATGATGAAAACGGAAATGTTATTCAGCAGTGGTTCGGTGGCGGTCAAGATTTAACACCTTATTACTTGTTTGAGGAAGACGCGAAACATTTTCATCAAACCTGTAAAACGGCTTGCGACAAACACAATCCAGATTTTTATCCAAAATATAAAAAACAGTGCGATGAATATTTTTGGAATGCACATCGCAATGAAGCCCGCGGAATCGGGGGATTATTTTTCGATTATTGCAAAGCAAATGAACAAATGTCTATGGAAAATTGGTTCAGTTTTGTCTCTGAAGTCGGCAATAGTTTTCTGGAAGCGTACATTCCAATTGTCGAAAAAAGAAAAAATTTAGATTACACAGCCGCACAACGTACGTGGCAAGAAATCCGTCGTGGAAGATATGTCGAGTTCAATTTGGTACACGACAAAGGCACCCTTTTTGGCTTAAAAACCAATGGAAGAATTGAAAGTATTTTGATGAGTTTACCGCCACACGTTCAGTGGGTTTATGACCATCATCCTGAAAAAGGAAGCGAAGAAGAAAAATTAATAGAAGTATTAGAAAAACCAATAGATTGGTTAGCCCCCTAACCCCCGAAGGGGGAACTTCGCAAGAAGAAATAGGAGTCTTAAAAACAATAAAAATAATGTATTAACTTAAAAACCTATTGACCCCTGATAGGAATTCCCCCTTTGGGGGATAGGGGGCTAATATATGTTTCCATTACAAAGAGGCCGAAGATTAAGAGTAAACGAATCTATCAGAAGTTTAGTCCGCGAAACAACATTAAGTCCATCCGATTTCATGTTTCCAATGTTCATCGCAGAAGGCGAAAACTATAAAGTAGAAATTTCTTCAATGCCAGGAATTTTTCGTCGTTCGATAGATTTAACAGTCGAAGAAGTCAAAGAATTGTTTGCTTTAGGAATTCGTGCCGTAAACATTTACGTAAAAGTAGATGAATCCCTAAAAGATAACACTGGAAAAGAAGCTTGGAATGCCAATGGATTAATGCAACGCGCCATCAAATCTATCAAAGCGGCTTGTCCTGAAATGATTGTTATGCCTGATGTGGCACTTGATCCGTATTCTATTTATGGTCATGATGGAATCATCGAGAACGGTGATATTGCCAATGATGCAACCAACGAAGCTTTAGTAAAAATGGCAGTTTCTCACGCACAAGCGGGTGCCGATTTTGTGGCGCCGAGCGATATGATGGATGGTCGTGTTTTGCGTTTGCGTCAAGGATTGGATGCTGCAGGATTTCAAAATGTGGGGATTATGAGTTATTCGGCTAAATATGCTTCGGCATTTTATGGTCCTTTCCGTGATGCTTTAGACAGTGCGCCTGTCGATAATGCGGATATTCCAAAAGACAAAAAAACCTATCAAATGGATTATGCCAATCGCCTCGAAGCCATCAAAGAAGCTTTAATGGACGTCGAAGAAGGTGCCGATATGGTGATGGTAAAACCCGGAATTGCATATCTTGACATTGTTCGCGAAGTCAAAAATGCGGTGAATGTTCCCGTAACTGTTTTCCACGTTTCGGGGGAATATGCAATGATAAAAGCCGCTGCTGAAAGAGGTTGGTTGGATCACGACAAAATTATGATGGAACAATTAATGTGCATCAAAAGAGCAGGAGCAAGTTTAATTTCGACTTATTTTGCCAAAGAAGCAGCCCTAATTTTAAATAAATAGCAATGAAAAAAGTAGCTTTATTAGTGTGTCTTATATTCGTTATTTCTTGTAAAAAAGAAAGCCAAGAAGCTTTTGGGCAACCCAATCCAACCGAAGTTTCTCAAACGCCCGAGCAACTTGGAAAATCTATTTTTGAAGGAAAAGGCAATTGCGTAGCGTGTCATAAAATCAATGAAAAGTTAGTCGGGCCAAGCATTCAAGACATTGCAAAAATCTATAAAGCACAAAACGGCGATATCGTTTCCTTCCTAAAAGACGACGCAAAACCATTGGTTGACCCAACGCAATATGAAGTAATGAAGACTAATTTTGCCCTTACAAAAACAATGTCCGACGAAGAATTAAAAGGTTTGGAAGCTTATATGTATAGCGATTTTAAATAGTTTTTGAAGCTATTCCCGCCATCCGCTATATCTGTTGTGGCGAACCCCGCCACAACAGGATGCCGCTACTGTCCGGGCTAAAAATCAGAACCATTTTGAATACTAGTGAAAGTAAACTTTAAATTGTGATTTATAAATAGTCAATAGAATGAATTTAGTTTCAAAGAAATTGCGTAAATTCGTATGTAAACAATTCGTTACTAAACCATTTAAAAAAACCACGCCTAATGAAATTATTAAAAAAACTATTTCTCGGTTTTGCCTTATTTCTAACCACAATAATTGTCTTAGCCTATGCTTTCAATGTTGATTATTTATTAAAAGCCGTTCGAACAATATACATAAAAGGCCATCAAACCGCCTATTTAGAAGACTACAAAGAATTTGATAACGGTACAATAACCAAAAGTGATGTTGCACAACCTTGGGCAATTCATAAAAACTACAACAAAATTAAAGCTACTCCAGCTTTAGAGCAACTTCACAAACAAATAGGAACTGTTGCTTTTTTAATCATAAAAAATGACAGTATTTGGCACGAGTCTTATTTTGATGGTTTCGATAAAAACTCCAAGTCCAATTCCTTTTCAATGGCAAAAAGTATCGTTTCGGCTTCGCTAGGAAAAGCGATAATGGAAGGAAAAATCAAAAGTTTAGACCAATTGGTTTCTGACTTTTTTCCCGAATTTAAAGAAGGAAAAGCGGCAAAAATGACCGTTGGCGATTTGTCTTCCATGGCATCAGGATTGAATTGGGACGAAGCCTATTACAGCCCTTTTTCCATAACCACGCGTGCCTATTTCACAGATGATTTAAGCAAAGTAATCCTAGGATTAAAAGGCGTTGATGAACCAGGACAAAAATACAAATACCTAAGTGGAAACACCCAATTATTAGCTATGGTAATTGAAAAAGCCACGGGCGAAAGTTTGCCAAATTATGTTTCAAAGAACTTTTGGAAACCAATGGGAGCCGAAAACGATGCACTTTGGCAAACCGATAAAAAAGGTGGAATTGTAAAAGCATTTTGCTGTATCGCCAGCGATGCAAGAGATTTTGCCCGTTTTGGAAAACTATACAAACAATACGGAAAATGGAACGGCAAACAACTTTTAGACAGCACGTTCATTGCAAAATCAATTACGCCAAGGTTTAAAGCTTCGCCAGAATATGGTTATGGCTGGTGGTTGAGCGATTACAAAGGCAAGAAAATATTTTACATGCGCGGTCATTTGGGACAATACGTAATTGTAATTCCCGAAGACGAGCTAATTATTGTGAGATTAGGAAATGAAAAAGGACTCCAAACCGACAAGTCGCCACACAGCGATGATTTTTTTGTATATATCGATGAAACCTACAAAATGCTTGCCCAATGATAGAAAAAATAAACCTTGAGAATATCCTTTTTTTAGATATTGAAACCGTTCCAGAAGCTGCCGATTATAAGGATTTGGATGCCGAAATGAAAGACCTTTGGGAACACAAAACACAATACCAAAGAAAGGAAGATTATACGCCAGAAGATTTTTATGACCGCGCAGGAATTTGGGCCGAATTTGGAAAAATCGTTTGTATTTCCGTTGGTTATTTTACCATTAAAGGAGATATTCGCCACTTCAGAGTGACTTCTTTTTTTGGAGATGAAAACAAAATCCTTTACGATTTTATCAATCTCTTGAACAATCATTTCAACAAGCCGCAACATGTTTTGTGTGGTCATAACGCCAAGGAATTCGATATTCCATTTATTGCGAGAAGGATGATTATCAATCAAATTGCTATTCCAAACAAGCTGAATTTATTTGGCAAAAAACCATGGGAAATCCCACATTTGGACACTTTAGAATTATGGAAATTTGGTGATTACAAACATTTTACTTCTTTAAAATTGCTAACAAAAATCTTCGGAATTCCTTCTCCAAAAGGCGACATCGACGGAAGTCAAGTGGGACACGTTTTTTATGTCGAAAAAGACATCGATAGAATTGTAACTTATTGCGAAAAAGATACGATTGCCGTAGCACAAATTTTCCTTCGATTAAGACGAGAAGATTTGCTTATTGACGAGGAGATCATTCACGTGTAAATATAAGGAACATAGATTTCACAGATTCACACAGATTAATTTGTGATAATTTGTGAAATTTGTGTTTAACTTTTTTACATTTACAAAAAATACAAATTATGGTTTTAAGTAGATTTTGGTTGGTTATATTCATTTCTTCAATTGCATTTGTTGTAATCAGTTTGTTTTCTGGTAATAGTTACACACTTGATTTCATAATAAATGGTAAAAAAGACGATCCGATTTTAATATCAGAAAAATATCTTAATCAAGTTCCAGTTTTCATAAAAGACAGTATTGAAAGCGCTCCCGACAATACGATTGTAATTGATAAAATTGCTTCAAACCCGGACACGACTTATGTTTATTCGGCGAATACCGTAAAAATCTTTAGCGGTGTGCAAAAATCCGACGGGTTACTTCCCACTTGTAAAAGCACCTTGCTGGATTTGATTTTGCCACTTCTTGCTTATCTCGCCTTTTTCTGTGGATTGATGGAGCTATTAATCATTTCTGGAGCATCAGAAAAACTAGCTAAATTACTGAGTCCAGTGTTTGTAAAAGTATTTCCAAGCGTTCCCAAAAATCACCCGTCAATTTCCTACATGACCTTGAATTTTGCTGCTAATTTCTTAGGATTGGATTCTGCGGCAACCCCATTTGGGTTGAAAGCAATGGAAAGTTTACAAGAAATAAATCCCGATAAAGCCAAAGCCAGCGATGCCCAAATTATGTTTATGTGTCTGCATGCTTCGGGGCTTACTTTAATTGCAACTTCAATTATCGGTTATCGTGCGGCTGCGAATGCAACCAACCCCGCCGATGTAATGTTGCCTTGCATTATCACTTCTTTTATAGGAACAATTGCTGCTTTTCTAATTGTCGGAATTAAGCAAAAAATCAATTTCAAAAGTGCTTCTTTGGTAATCGCTTTGATAACATTAATCGCTGCAATTATAGGATTATTGATGTATGTAAACCATTTGGATATAATAGGGAAAAATTACTTTACGTCTAATCTTTCGGCATTGATATTGGTTGGAATTATTGTTTTTACATTAATTTTTTCATTTTTTAAAGAGAAGAAATTTGCTGCGGCAAATACGACTGTTTTTGAAGCTTTTGTTTCAGGAGCGAATAATGGGGTGAAAACTGGAGTTACCATTTTCCCTTATGTATTAGGAATGTTAGTAGCTATTTCATTATTCAGAAACAGCGGATTATTTGAAATTATTAGCGAGTGGATTGCTTTTGCTTTTTCAAATATGGGCGTTAGCAAAGAAATTACCGATTCATTGCCAATTGCATTGCTTAGACCTTTTAGTTCTGCCGGATCCAGAGGGTTTTTAATCGATTCAATGAATACATTTGGAGCCGATTCCTTAACAGGGAGATTGAGTAGTATTTTCCAATGTAGCGCCGAAAGTACTTTTTATGTAATTGCCGTTTACTTTGGTTCCGTTAATATAAAAAACACCCGATACGCTTTAGGAACTATGCTTTTAGTTGATTTTATTTGTGTGATTACGGCTATTTTTGTGGCAACTTGGTTTTTTTAGATAATTGATATGAGGTATGTGTTTTTTAATTTTTTTTCTTGTTTATATTATAAAGGATATATTACTAGGAAAGAAAAGTATTGATGAAGTAAGTAAAGAAGATAATTGTATGCATTTGTTTTTTTTGTTTCCTCAATTTTTTTTAGCTATATATTTTTTTATTCTATTTACATTTTAGGAATTTTCCTTCTATTATTAAGTTTCAGGCAAATTGAAATTCAACTTCAAAAATTGATATAAAAAAATAGGTTAGAATAGGAGCTTTATAAAAAGACTCCTATTCTAACCATAAATTTTAAGATATCTGTTTAGATACAGGAAGGCAATAAAGTTGTTTTAAGTCAGCCTGTGTTGTTATAAAATCAACAAAATCATAGCAAAACCTAAAAATCAAATTTAGTTGAAATTTACTCTACCGTAACTGATTTGGCTAAGTTTCTCGGTTGATCTACATTGCATCCTCTTAAAACAGCGATGTGGTATGATAATAATTGCAATGGAATTGTTGTAATTAATGGAGAAAGTGCATCTGCAGTTTCTGGAATTTCAATTACATAATCGGCTAAATCTCTAACTTGAGTATCGCCTTTAGTTACAATTGCTATGATTTTTCCACTTCTAGATTTAATTTCTTGAATATTACTTACCACTTTATCATAATGACCCAATTTAGGAGCAATAACAACTACTGGCATATGTTCGTCTATCAATGCAATTGGTCCGTGTTTCATTTCGGCAGCTGGATAACCTTCTGCGTGAATATAGGAAATTTCTTTTAATTTTAAAGCGCCTTCCAAAGCAACTGGAAAATTATAACCTCTTCCTAAATAAAGGCAATTTGGTGCATCTTTGAAAATGGCAGCAATTTCTTTTGCCTTGTCATTTGTTTCTAATGCTTCCAAAACTCTTTCAGGAATTAATTCTAATTCTTGTAAATATCTGTGGAAATCTGAATTTGACATTGTTCCTTTTGCTTTCGCAATTCGCAATGCAATCATTGTTAAAACGGTAATTTGTGTGGTAAATGCTTTTGTTGATGCAACCCCAATTTCTGGACCTGCATGAGTATAAGCACCTGCATGAGTTTCTCTTGATATTGAAGAGCCAACAACATTACAAACTCCGAATACAAAAGCGCCTCTTTCTTTGGCTAATTTAATAGCGGCTAGAGTATCCGCAGTTTCACCTGATTGTGAAATGGCAATAACCACATCGCCTTTATTTATAATTGGATTTCTATATCGGAATTCTGAAGCATATTCAACTTCAACAGGGATTCTTGTAAATTCTTCAATGATATATTCAGCAACTAAACCTGCATGCCATGAAGTTCCACAAGCTACTATTAGGATTCTCTCAGCATTTAAAAATTTCTCCAAGTTGTCTTCAATTCCTGCCATAAGAATTAATCCCTTACTTGCATGAAGTCTTCCTCTATAAGTGTCTTTTATAACGCTTGGTTGCTCATATATTTCTTTAAGCATAAAGTGATCGTAACCCCCTTTTTCAATTTGCTCTAAATTCATTTGCAATTCTTGAACATAAGGGTCTACTAATGAATCATCTTTAATTTTTCTGATTTTTAATGGTTTGTGTAATCTCACAATTGCCATTTCTTCATCTTCAAGATAAATGGCATTTGATGTGTATTCTATAAATGGCGAGGCATCAGAAGCAATAAAATATTCGTTTTCACCAACACCAATTGCTAAAGGACTTCCTAATCGAGCCACAACAATTTCATTAGGTTTTTGTTTGTCAAATACACAAATTGCATACGCCCCTACAACCTGATTTAAAGCAATTTGAACCGCTTTACCAAGTTTTAGATTGTCTTTTTTCTGAACATCTTCAATCAGATTTACTAATACTTCCGTATCTGTATCAGAATGAAAAACATAACCTCTATTTATTAATTCTTTTTTTAATGGAGCATAATTTTCAATAATTCCATTGTGGATAATCACAAGATTCCCAGAATTTGAAACATGTGGATGTGAGTTTACATCATTCGGAACTCCGTGAGTTGCCCAACGTGTATGACCAATTCCAATAGTTCCATTGGTTGTAATTTCTTTCGAAGACATTTCTTCTAAATCAGAAACCTTACCTTTTGTTTTAGAAACTTTTAAATCTTTTCCGTCAAAAAGCATAATTCCAGCACTGTCATATCCTCTGTATTCGAGTCTTTTCAAACCTTTAATAACAACTGGATACGCTTCTCTAAATCCTATGTAACCTACAATTCCACACATGCTTTATTTATTTTATTTGGTTAATGTTTT
>CANIFM010000044.1 GCA_947466955.1 Bacteroidota bacterium | reverse complement strand
TAACCGCGGTGGTGGAAACAGAGGTGGTTACTAATTAATCACTTTTCTGAATTTAACATTCATTAAAATCTTTATAAATAGTTTAGGCTATTTTATTAAATATAGAAAACCGTTCAGATTTTGAACGGTTTTTTTATGCTCTAAATTCATGTAATTTCCCTTGATTGTGCCATTTCAATAAGAAAGAAGCAAAGATGTAATTTGAAATAAATAGCAGCTACGCAGATGTGTAAAAGTTATTGATGAAAAAAGGAAAATTATTTACTTTACGAGAAGTAATTATGAAAAACAGAACGTATTTCTAGCCCCGATGGAAGGGAAAATCCCGTGTTGTGGTGAGGCACGAACTACAATGCGGATTTGGAATGACAGCGGGAAATAGCTCCAAAAAAAAAGCACCAGTTTTACAACTGATGCTTTCTTGAGTATGTCGAAAAGTATTATTTTTTCTTTTTTGCTGCAGGAGCTTTCGCTGCTTTGGCTGCTTCTTGAGCTGCTTTCATAGCCGCACGAGAAATTCTTACTTGACAAACAACAGTGTTGTCTGGGTGAATTAATTTGTAATTGTCAGAAACAAGTTTCGTAACATACAATTTATTTCCCATTTCAAGTCCAGAAATGTTAGCCTCAATAAAATCTGGAAGATTTTTTGGCAACGCTTTAACTTTCAATTTACGAGTGTTTAAACGTAAAACACCTCCTAATAAAACACCTGGAGAAACACCTGTAACTTGAACAGGAACTTCCATAGTGATTTCTTTGTCATCAAATAATTGAAAGAAGTCAATGTGTAAAATTTTGTCTGTAACTGGGTGAACTTGAATGTCCTGTAAAATTGCATTGAAAGATTTACCTTCTGCTACCTCAATCACAACTGTGTGTGCGTTTGGAGTGTAAACCAAGCTTTTGAATGCTCTTTCATCTGCTGAAAAATGCACTGGTTGATTTCCTCCGTATAACACGCAAGGAACCCCTCCAGCATTACGTATGGCTTTAGTTGCAACTTTGCCCACGCTTTCTCTTTCTGATCCTTTAATTGTAATCGATTTCATTGTAAATATATATAGTTAATAAATAAAATACTGCTTTATGCAAAAAGCTATAGGCTTTATGCGAAATGTAATCCTGCTCCGTTTTATGCTTATTGCTTAAAGCTTAATGCATATTGCTTTTGGTTACATTAAAAATTTTCCACTAATGGAAGTGTTGTTTTGTACCATTTGCATTACTTCTGCAAAAAGAGGCGCACAACTCACTACTCTTATTTTTTTTGATTCCTTTTTCAATGGAATAGAATCGGTAACAATTAACTCGAGTAATTTCGAGTTTTCAATTTTTTCGTAGGCATCACCAGATAAAATAGCGTGGGTACAAATCGCTCTTACGCTCAATGCTCCTTTTTCTATCATTAAATCCGCGGCTTTCGCCAATGTGCCTCCGGTGTCAATCATATCATCAACTAGAACGACATTTCTTCCTTTTACTTCGCCAATCAACTCCATTGTGTCGATAACATTGGCAATTTTTCTTTGTTTGTAACAAATTACCACATCCGATTCTAAAAATTTAGAATACGCATAGGCTCTTTTTGAACCGCCCATATCAGGAGAAGCAATGGTTAAATTTTCTAAATTTAAACTTCTCACGTAAGGCAAAAATATTGTTGAAGCAAACAAATGATCCACTGGTTTTTCAAAGAATCCTTGAATTTGATCTGCATGCAAATCCATAGTCATAATTCTTGTAGCGCCAGCAGTTTCTAATAATTTTGCTGTCAATTTTGCTCCAATCGGAACTCTTGGCTTGTCTTTTCTGTCTTGTCTTGCCCAACCAAAGTAAGGAATAACAGCAGTAATATGTCTTGCCGAGGCTCTTTTTGCTGCGTCAATCATAAGCAACAATTCCATCAGGTTATCTGCACTTGGAAAAGTCGAGCAAACGATAAAAACGCGTAATCCTCTAATAGATTCTTCGTAAGAAGGCTGGAATTCACCATCACTATATTTAGAGAACGTAACTTTACCTAACGGAACTCCATACCTTTCGGCAATTTGTTCGGCTAAATATACACTTTGGGAACACGCAAATATCTTTGCTTCTGGTTCTTGATGTGACATTTTAATTTGTTGTTTTATTCCGATTTATAGATATAACCTAGCTTCATCGTTTGTAAATGCTAGAGCCATATAAATGCCTCGAATGTAGTTAGTTAGTTGTGTGTCGTTTTACCGAGGTGCAAATTTAGCAATAAAATCGAACTCTGAAAGAAAATTTTAGAGTATTTTATATAATTAATGTAAATATATTTTTTACATTTGCACCGTGTTAAAGGAATTGATGTTTGTTTTATAACAATTTCGTCTTTTATTGCGTTTAAATAGTTGTTTCATTATAATTATTTATTGTCTGTCAAGCCCGAATGGCGGAATTGGTAGACGCGCTGGTCTCAAACACCTGTGGGAAACCGTGCCGGTTCGACTCCGGCTTCGGGTACATTAAAAGTCCGTAATTGTATTGTAAATCAATATATTACGGGCTTTTTTTATTGTATTTGCCCGACCATTGCCCGACAATTCTGAAAACACTTAAAAATTTAGAACAATTCACAATACTTTATTTAGCAAACACTTTAACGTATTTTTCTTTTCAGATAATAAAAAAAGCAACCGGTTAGATTGCTCTTAATTAAGTTATGTCAGATAAAAGCTATTGTTTTTCATAGTAAATCCAATTACCTCTTTGGTCTTGCATATATCCAATATTTTCATCCCCTTTATCATACTTTCTTTTAAGTCTTTTCTGTTTTTTAAGCATTTTTTGATAGGCATCGTATTCCTCAGCTGAAGCCCATCCTAATTCTTTTAATTTTCTTTCTCTCAACTAAATAATTCTGAAGCATTTTATTCGCGTCTTCACCAACTTTTGCATAATTTACTTGAGTGCTTTGAGTATTTCTTGGCACATATCCATAACCCGTTGTTTGGGAATAGCAAAAGTTAACAGCTGTTAAAAAAAAGATAGTTGTAATTATAGTTTTCATTTTTTTCATAATACTAATAATAAGTAATTGTTCCGCTTTGATTAATTGGAGTTTGGGGTGTTGATGAACCTGTTTGTGAATTAATTATGTAATTTGTTATAACAGAGGTGTAGCTTATTGGGTAATTTTCAGAATTGTATTGATATGTTATTTGAACCGTTCTTGTAGTTAAATTAGAAGCATTTTTATGTAATTCACTTTTTAAATTATTAATACTTTCAAACCCTTGTGGATTAGACCACGAATAAAACCCTGTGATGTTCTTATAAGGTGAATTACTTGTATCATAAGTGAATGTTGTAGTGTCAATAAGTGTAGATACGCCGTTTGAAATTGAAAACTCTTCGTCTTTAATACAATTACCTTGAGAATAATATCTAATGTGCTTGCTATTGTTGGTTTGAGTATTACCTGAGTTAATTGTAGTTGATGTTACCATTTCTGTAATACTTCCGCTCGAGTTATAAGTATAAGTTTTATTTGTAGTATGTGTAGTATTTGAAGAACTTTCGTTTCCGATTGAAGAACTTAACAAGTTATTTGAATAATTATAGGTTGTAGCACTATTAACCCCTCCGCCGTTATCTTCTTCTTTAATTATTAAATCTCCATTATAAGTGTAAGTTCCAATTTCACTTGGTGAATATGAAATATTAGATAATTTATTACCATTATAATTATAGGTTGCTGTACCTCCAATAGATGTTTCTGTCTTTATTAATAACCCTGTACTCGTTGAATTAGTGCCGTCAGAATTGTTGGAGCACGATAGTATTAAAGTGCTTGCTAAAATTGTTAAGATTAATTTTTTCATAATGTTAATTTGTTTAGAATAAACGAATAAAAAGACCTCCCGAATTGATGACCTTTACCCTTGATTAATTTTTTAACAAATATATAAATATTAATCAGAAACAGTCATATATGACTTGAAATATACGTTCCTGTTTTTTTGACTACTTACTTCTAATTTTCACTTTTAAATTTTGAGTAATGAGAAAAACAGAAATCCCCGAATCCGTTAAGATTATTGGAAATAATATTAAGATTATTATAAAAGAAAAAAATCTTAAAGTAAGACACGTAGCTCACGATTCAGATATAGATATTGAAGCATTAAGACGTTATATGTTAGGAAAACAAATTATGGGAATTGATAAACTCGTTCGTATAAGTTTAGCTTTAAATGTAGAAATCACGGAATTATTCCGAAATATAAAATAATAATAATTAATAGATTAATACCAAAACGGATTTTCTAACTTCGAAAGAGGGTTTTACTGCCCTCATTATAAGTATTGTGCTCCTAAAAAGCCAAAAAAATTCAGAGTTTTTTCTAAAATTAATACCCCACACTAATATAAATTCCCGTTTTCCCTATTGGTTTCCTTATTGAAAAATGGGGGTGTAGCATAAACATTCCTTGTATGTAAATTGTATAAAAAATGTACAATTCTTTTGATTTTTTAGCAGTAAATTTATTTTTTCCAATTTTAGCTCTAAACTACACAAATACAGTACTTTACAGACTTCTAATTAGGGTGTTTTGTAGAGGTTAATTATTTACTGCTATAGGCTACCCTTTGTGTGAGAATATGTGAATCATTTTTTTGTATTTTTTGGACATACTATGATTACATTTGTTTTCATTTTTGGTTTTTAATATATCCTCAACAATTAAATCTATAAACGCTTTGTTTGATTTATATATTGATTATAATTTGGTTTTAACCTCAAATACTTTTTTAATTTTTTTAAATCTCCATCTTGGCTAATTGTCGAAACGAACATAAGTACTTCTTGTAACTCGCTTTCGTTAATACTATTTATTAACTTGTTTAATTCTTTTACTTCGTTTTTCATTTTATTTTTTTTATTTCGTTATTGTTTTTATCTACTAAATCAAAAGTGTTTATCAGTTCCCAAATTTCGGGTGTGTGTTGTTCTATTTTGTGTATAGTTAGTTCAGCATTGGAATAGTTAACCTCAACTTTTAAAGGTTGTTCAATCGCCTTTTTTTCGTTTATGTAAACGTCCGCTAAATCTGTTCCAACGGGATAGTTATTTTGATGTTCTAACCAATCATTAACCACGATTTTAAAACCAAAGCCGTTTAACTCGGTGGCTTTGTTTAACCAATCGGAATACTCACTTTTATCAGGGAACGCAATAATTTTATAGTCTTTGATATGCTTTAAATATTCGTGTTTTAAACCGCTTTTACTTCCCGTAGCTAACCAAGTGTACTGTGGTTTAAAAACGCTCATTATAACTGCTGTTTTTTCGCTCTCAACAATTGCAATAGTCTTTTGGTTGGTTTCATTAACCAAGTGTAAACCAAATAAACATTGATTAAGATTGAAGTCTTTTAGCTTTAGAACACTTCGCACACTATTTATAAAACCGTTGCCGTTTTGGTCTTTGGATCGTTTACCCGTATCAGGATTGAACAACATTATTTTGCCGTGCCTTACCTTTTCATTATTATCAACTTGCCAAAAGATAGTTGCACCGTTCCAATGCTTTGAAGTCCCTATTAAATATTTTAAAATCGCTTCTTTTACTTCAGCTTCAGTAAACAATGTTTTCAAGAATTGAATAAGATTATTTTGTTTAAAATTCTTACCACTTTGGCTAATTAAACCGTATTCGTGAAAACTCGGTTCGGGCGGTGGTATATCAACTATTTCAAAAGTGTTTTGAAGTTCGCCTTTTGGGGTGCAAAAATATTTACAACTGCTTTGGTGGTCACATCGTCCAAACTCATTATTTACATAGTTTCCTGTTTCAGTTTCAATGAATTGAACAAATGACTTTTTATTGCATCTTGGACAAATAAACTTCTTACTGCTTTTATCTAAACTGTATTTATATTGTTTCATTGGTTTAAAGGTTTAAACCGGTTTACTAAACTCTTATATCAATGGTTTAAAGGTTTAATAGCGTATATATACGCTTAAACCTAAACCGTTAAACTAAAAGAAAAGAAATTATTAAACCGTTAAAATTAAGAAAGCATATCATTTTCAACTGACTGAAACGTTCCAAGCGTGTAAGGTGCTTTGTCCTTTTCCTGCATTATCCAATCGTTATTTGAACAGTCGGTTATTAGTAGCTTTGTTCTGTTAACACCTATACTTTTCTTAAATTGATTTTTATATGCTATTTGAATTTGCTCTACTAATTTACCATAACTGAAACTTTCACCTCTACTGAAAACCTCAGTTAATAGTTGATATTTTTTAAAGTCTTCTAAATTGGTAACATCAAATTTGTTTTTATTAGTTTCTGTTCTAATTTCATAGTCTTCAGCGATTATAGGAATCCCAAATTCATTAATTTCAAAAGCAAAAATTTCGGGTTCAATGTCTCTACACTGCAATGGTTCTACAATAGAAATATTATTATCGTTTTCGGCTTTTGTAATACTTAAAACCGTTTGTGCTTTATTTGTTAGTTCAGTACCAATGTGGCCACGGGCGTTATTATCACTTTTGTTTTGGTGTAATACGGTAAGTATGTATATGTTCCGTTCTTCGGTCCATTTAAGTAATTTACTTGCTATCATTGTGGCTTCGCTCTCATCATTGATTGAATTAATTAAATCTTTAATTCCGTCAATTACTACAAACCCGATTTTATCATTACTGTATATTTCAGCTTCAATAAATTTTAGTCGTTCGATTGGCGACAAACTCCTTAAATGAAATGTGTGTAGGTTCTTTGGTTCGGGTTGGCCAACTTGTGTACAAATTCGCTTAACTGCCTTTTGCACGTAATATTTACTTTGTTCGGTATCAAAGTATATCACTTCATTTTTATTGGAGGGCAAATAACTTTTAAATCGCCCTAAAATAGCATCGTTACCTAACGCAGTTGAAATTGCGATACTTATAAAAAATGATTTTCGACTTTTAGCTTTACCAATGACTAAACCAAAGTCACCTAATGTCCCTAAAAGTGCTTCTCCTTCACTTTTAATATTTTTTAAACTCCACGCTACTTGAGGCTTTAGAATAACCTCGTTAACGTCTATTATATATTTTTTCCGGTTCTGTTCGTGTGCCGTTTCTTCGTTTTGAAATGCGTCATCTAATGCATCACTAAAATTATTTAGTCCGATTTTTTCTGTATCTTTGTTTTGTGAAGTTGAAAGATTTTCAGAGCGGTGGTTAGTATTTGTACTTTCCATCGCTTTATTGATTTAAAGGGATTAAACTTGCTTCAATTTCGGTTCTAAGAAAGTACACCCTCGAACCAATACCCAACGGTTTTAGCTTTCCTGACTTGCACCAATTATGTACAGTTGATAAATCAACATCAAACATTTTCGCCACCTGTTGTCTTGTTAAATATTCGGCGGGACGAATAGGTTTATAATGTTTTAAAAAATCGTTTAAAACTACTTTTACATCTGCTGTAATTTCATTTTTTAAATCTTGTGGAGAAGTTCCCACGAATTGAATTGCTTCCATAATTATTTATTAATTGATTATGGAGCAAAGCACGATTAGGGAATAATTAGGGATTCCCTAAAAAGATGGAGTTTGATAAAAAATTAATTAGATTATGAGGTTTTAGGTGTAATGTTTTTATTTATAAGTGATTGCCTAACTTTTTCAACTGTTTTAATTGTTCTATAGGGGTGGTTTTTATCTTCGTTATCATTATTTATTAGTCTATTTAAACTTGTTTGAAGTGTTGAGGCTTTCTCTGAAGTAATAGCACTTAAAAAAGTCGCCATTAAATTGGTACTGCTCATAAATTCGGTTTTATTTCTCAAAAAATCAATTATTCCTAACTCATTTAAATAAATAATTTTTTCAACTGCTGATGAGTTTTCGGATAAATCAAGCGGTTCGGATAAAGTTGATTCCGGTTCAAGTTCTGATTTCCTCGTCTCTAAAAATGATATAATTTTATTGTAACTTGATAAGTTAGATTCTATCACCCAATTTTTAAAATCCATTTCTCCTATTTCTTCAAGTTCGGTTTTTTGGCTTTCAATTATTAATCTGATATATTCTGTAATTAATATTATTTCGCTGTCAATAAAATTAATTTCATCATTATCTATTTGTTGTTTTACATAATCGTCTCGTAAATTTGTATAATCGCATTTATATTCCTCTAATTTTTTACCTCTGAAACTATCTGAATTATGAGGATTATTTGATTTTAGATTTCTCATTTGCTATTTCTTTTATATCTTAATATTATTAACCTACAGTACCGTTTTTAATTACTTTCATTTCGGGTGATTTATCTTTATGTATATCATTATAAAACTTCATAAACAAATCGGCATTTTCGTCCTTGTCTTCCGGAGCATTAATATAAACCCTAAAAATTGATTCTTTGCTATGTCCTGAAATACCCATTAAAACAGGTGTCGGAATTCTTTTATAATAGTTAGTACAAAAAGAACGCCTAAAAGAATGGGTAGTTATTAGTTTGTGTTTTTCATATTTATCAAAAACTTTACGTCCTATTTTCGCATCAAATATTTTGCCCTCTGTCATTGTATTTATTTTGGCAATTTCGCAAACTTTTTTAATATGGTCGTTTAGTTTTTGAGTTGAGATTTTATAAGGAAAACTATTTTCAATTATGTCGATAACGTGCGGAGCAATTATTCCAATTGTAATAGGTTTTTTTGTTTTCTGTTGCACTATGTCTAAATACATATTCCCGCCTTTGTATCTTATATTATTAGGTGTGATGTCAAGCAAATCCCCGCCACGTTGACCAATTTCACATCCTATCAATAACCATTTACGGGCATTTTGATACGCTTCACTTTTTATTTCTGCTTTCCTTATTTCATCTAATTCCGAAAAAGATAAAGTTTGAATATATCGGTCTTCTTCGCTTTCTGTTGCTATGGTCATTTGTTTAGCATACGAATTAACTTGAATACCTTTTTTTTCGGCTTCAATGCATACAGTCTTTATATTAGCTATATGTTTTGAAGATGTGTTTACAGCATAATTTTTGGTTTTAAGAAGCCAATTTTCAAACTTATCAATTAATATTTGATTTATATCGATAAAATGAATTTGCTTTTTAATCTTGGTTTCAAATTCCTTTAATATATTTTTGGTGGCTATGTAGCTATTTTTTCTACTTAGTGATAGTCCGTGTTTATAACCTCCTTTTACTTTTACTTTTCGGGTTTCTGCAGTATCGATAATATTTTGAATGTAGTTTGTAATTAATCCCTCATCAGTCTTCAATACCCTTTCAAAACAATCATTAATTTTTGCGTTTAACCAAAAAGAATCTATTACGATGGTTTCGCCCATATCATTATTTAGACTCTTAAAAAGGAATGATTCCAATTTTTTAAGGTTGTTGAAAATTACTTTGTTTTCTGTATTGTTTTGTTTTGGTAGGTCAGTGCTTACACTCCAATCTTTAGGATTAATTGAAAATCCGGTATTCACTTCAAGGTCTTGTTTTCCTCGTCCTAAAATGAGACGGACTTTAATTGACACATTCTTGTCAGCTGTACTTCTTAATCTGAATTTAATTGATGCCATATTTAATTTTGAACGGTTAAGCAAGGCAAAGATATTCATTTTACAATACGATTCCAAAAGTTGCCCGACATTTGCCCGACATTTTTACAATCTTATTACATTTTATTCAAGTTCATTCTATTAACAAGCTACTGTAAAATACACCTATAAATATTGAATTTGCTGAGGTTTACACTATACTTTACAATGTTTTTGGGAGGTAGCGAAATGTGGGAAACCGTGCCGGTTCGACTCCGGCTTCGGGTACATTAAAAGTCCGTAATTGTATTGATAATCAATATTTTACGGGCTTTTTTTATTGTAGTTGCCAAACCATTGCCAACCATTATCAATAATTATAAAATATTTACGAAAACCCCTGAGAAATCAGAGGTTTTTTCATTTTACGAAAGCGGAGTCAAACATTTTTTTGTTTGCTCCAGGCTTCGGGGACAAAATTTGTGATAAAACAAATTTTATAAGCTAAAGCTAAATGCACTGAAGGGGCGTAGTTTTAAACTATATTTTGATACCAATAAAACATAGGGATAAGACTAAACTTATCCCTACATTTAATAAAATTATAAATATTTATTTAGCGGCTTGTGGGTTTACTGCCGTAATTGCGATTCCAGATAATGCGGCATCGGTTTTTTTCTCTTCTTCGAGGGTCATTGCGAGTAAATTTGCGGCTTTGCTTTCGCCTAACGTTTTTGCATAAGCGTGTAAAGTTCCATAAGTTGCAATTTCGTAATGTTTCACTTTTTGCACCGATGCAATTATTCCTGCATCACGCACTTTTCCAGCTTTGGTGTCTTTAATGAAGTCTTCATTTTCTTTTAGAATCCCTTCCATTGCGCCACATTTTTTGGTGTGGGGCTTAATTCCAGTAGCTTTGAAAACTTGTTCCAAGCGGGAAATATGTTGGTCTGTTTCTGATTGATGGTTTTTGAGGGCGCTTACTAATTCTGGGGAAGAAGCATTTTTCAACCTTTTGACCAATGTTTTACCAACTAATTTTTCGGCATTATAAATGTCTTTTAAACCACCTTCAAATAAATCTCTTAAATTCTGTGCTTCGCTCGATTTTGCTTTGGCACTTTCTTGTTTTTTAATTAGCGTTTCCATAATGATTATTTTAAATGTTAGTATTAAGATTATATAATTTATAAGTAGAATAAAAGTAGTTATAATATTTTTTAAATCATTGTTAATTAACTATTTACAAGTAGGAATACTTCGATTTGGTGAAAATCTCATCATTAAAAATAAGTTTTTAATTAAAGTTGAATCGTGAGATTTCCGAGAACGTTTTTAGCCCTGATAGCAGCGATATCCTGCGCTTTTTTGCGCAGATATAGCGAATAGCAGGAAATAGCTCCTAATAAAAACTCAAAAGATTTCGATTACAGAAAATATAATTGTTAATTTGTGACTTCTAATTTAGAGTGGTATGTTGAAAAATAATTTGAAATATATTTTGGTTTTGCTGGTTTTAACGGTAATTGGGTGCGCCAAAAGGGGCTCGATTTCTGGCGGATTGAAAGACACGATTGCACCAGTTTTGAAAGCGAGTTTTCCAAAAAATTTCAGCGTGAATTTTAAAGGAAGTGAAATTAATTTGACTTTTGATGAATATGTAAAACTGAAAAACGTCAATAAACAGCTGATTATTTCTCCGCCAATGAAGACGATTCCGGTGATTTCACCATTGACTGCGAGTAGAATTATTAACATAAAAATTAAAGATACGCTTCAGGAAAATACGACATATAGTTTTAATTTTGGACAAAGTATTGAGGATAATAATGAAGGAAATGCTTACAAACAGTTCAAATATGTGTTTTCGACAGGTACATTTATTGACTCGCTAAAATTGGGCGGAACCATAAAAGACGCACTAAACAAGAAGGAAGATTCGTTTGTTTCGGTGATGTTGTATGAGGTGAATGAGAAATTTACGGATTCGGTGGTTTATAAATCGGTTCCGAGGTATATTACGAATACGTTGGACAGTTTGAAGACTTTTAAAATTGAGAATATTAAGGCTGGAAAATATCTTTTGGTGGCGATGAAAGATGCGAATAGCAACAATAAATTCAATCCTAAAGAGGACAAAATTGGGTTTAGAAAACAGTATGTTACGATTCCGAATGACAGTTTATTTGAACTAAAATTATTCAAAGAAGTGTTGCCGTTTAAGGCGATTAAGCCGACTCAAGCAGCTGGGAATAGATTGTTATTGGGTTATGAAGGAGAACCAAAAAACCTGAATATCGTTTTGAAAAATGGGGAAGAAATTTTGCCAACGATAGTTACAAAATTCCCCGTGAAGGATTCGGTTCAAGTTTGGTATAAACCAATAAAAGCCGATTCGTTGAATTTGGCGGTAACCAATGGAACGTACAAAGCCAATTTTAATTTCAAAATTAAAGCACAGAAAAAAGACACTTTGAGTTTTTCTGGAAAGTCAAGTTTGGGATTATCGAAAACGGATAAATTCACGATTACGGCTTCGCGACCTTTAATAAAATTTGACAAATCGAAAATTAAAGTTATTGATAAAGATTCGGTGAACGTTGCTTTTACTTCAGATTATGATGTTTATAATCAAGAATTAAAATTTGATTTTCCAAAAGAGCCGTTGCAAAGTTACAAATTCCAACTTTTGCCAGGCGCATTAACAGATTTTTTAGAGCAGCAAAATGACACGCTGAACTATAAAGTGACCACAAAAAACGCTTCCGATTACGGGAATTTGCGAGTGAATTTGACCAATATAAAACGTTTTCCAATACTTGTGGAATTGACGAATGCGAAAGGCGATGTTGTGGCTTCGGAATATTCTGAAAAAGAAACTTCTATAGATTTTACGTTTTTGGATCCTGCGAAATTTACATTGCGCGTTATTTATGATGCAAATGCAAATAGGGAATGGGATTCTGGGAATTTCTTGGAGAAAAAACAAGCTGAAGAAGTGATTTATTTTCTTAAAGAAATTGATGTTCGTGCCAATTGGGATGTCGATCAGGGGTTTGATTTAAAGCAGTAATTCTACATTTTAAATTCATCCCTATCATTCAAAAAACCAAATTTTTGACGGCTTTCTAAAAGTGCGTTTTTGTCTAAATTAGTAATGAAAACACCTTCTATTTCTTGAGGTTCGATAAGGTAATTTCCCAGAAAATCTATTGCTTGAGAACGACCAGAATAGTCGTGATGGTTTTGGTCTGTGCCAATTCTATTCACGCCAATAGTATAACACATGTTTTCGATTGCACGTGCTTTTAGCAAAGCATCCCAAGCGTTTATTCTTGGTTTTGGCCAATTGGCAACATAAATCAAAACATCATATTCTTCAGTATTTATTGAAAATACTGGAAACCGCAAATCATAACAAATTAGCGGGCAAATTTTGAATCCCTTATATTCAATTATTATTTTTTTGGTTCCAGAAGTATATGTTTTGTCTTCGCCAGCAAGCGTAAATAAATGTTTTTTATCATAGGTTTTAACGTCTCCTGATGGAAATACAAACACCAAACGATTGTAAAAGTTTCCGTTTTCTTGAATTACTACACTTCCAGTTATAGCAGAATTTTTGGCTTTTGCCAATGCTTGTAACCACAAAACCGTTTCCCCTTGCATTGGCTCGGCAACCGCTTTTGGATTCATAGTGAAACCCGATGTAAACATTTCTGGCAATACAATTAAATCGATATTTTCAGAAATAGCATTGATTTTTCCCTCGAAACACTTCCGATTTTCGATTGGGTTTTCCCAGACTAATGGGGCTTGTAAAAGGGCTATTTTCATTGGAATTATTTTATTGCTAAGAAACCCAAATGTGATTTTAATTCAAATATAGTAAATTAAATGTATCAATTGCGTTAGGGAGCGCAACGGCATCCTTTTGTGGCAAAAAAGAGTTGATTATTCCTAAATTGTTCTGCCACAAAAGATACAGTGGAGCGCCCGACCTGAAAGGTAACGCCCAAAAAAAGCTATTTAATATTTTTTTTATTCTTCAGCAATCGCATCCCAACCTCTCGCTTTTAAAGGGATTTTTGTATTGGCACGAGTTACCAAATGGATTCCTTCGCTTTCCTGGGTAATATGACCAATAATGGTAAAATTTGGATTTCCTTTGATTTTTTCGAAATCTTCCATTGCAATGGTAAATAGCAATTCATAATCTTCGCCACCATTTATTGCTACGGTTGTGGCGTCAATATTGAACTCTTCGCATACATTTATCAATTGTGGATCGAGTGGCAATTTGTCTTCATATAAATTACAACCTACTTTTGATTGTTTGCAAATGTGCATAATTTCCGATGACAATCCATCCGAAATATCAATCATTGCGGTTGGTTTTATTTCTAAAGCGTGTAGTAAAGTACGCACATCTTTTCTGGCTTCTGGTCGTAATTGACGTTCAATTAAATAGGTATATGCTTCTAAATCAGGTTGCGAATTTGGGTTGACTTGGAACACTTGTTTCTCACGTTCTAACACTTGTAATCCCATATATGCCGCACCAATATCGCCTGAAACTACCAATAGATTGGTTTCTTTAGCACCATTTCTATAAACCAATTCGGATTCATCGGCTTGACCAATTGCAGTAATGCTAATAATCAATCCTTTTTGGGATGAAGTGGTGTCACCGCCAATGACATCAACATTATATTCTTGAGAGGCAACTGTAATTCCATCAAATAAATCTTCCAATGCTTCAAGAGGAAATCGGTTTGAAACTGCTACTGAAACTGTAATTTGCGTTGCTTTTGCATTCATCGCACAAATATCTGAAATGTTTGCCACGACCGCTTTGTAACCCAAGTGTTTCAGGGGCATATACGCCAAATCAAAATGTACGCCTTCAATTAATAAATCGGTGGAAACTATAATTTTTTTATCGCCAAAATCTAAAACTGCGGCATCGTCGCCAATTCCTTTTATGGTAGAAGGCTGGTTTATGGAGAAGTTTTTGGTTAAATGGTCTATCAAACCAAATTCGCCTAATTGCGCAATACTTGTTCTTTGTGGATTTTTATCTTCAATCATTTTTGTTGTTGCAAAGGTTTTAGAATTGCAAAGGTACAAAGTTGTGAAGGTTTATACTAAATTAAAATCGTATGGATTTGTTTTGTTTTTTTGATGAAAATGGGGCTTATAATAGCCGATAATTGTTCGTATTCTATTAAAAATGCGTCGTGTCCGTGAATGGATTTTATTTCGTGATAAAAGACATTTTCTTTTGTTGCAATTAATTCTTGATACGTTTCAAGGTTTTCACTTGGTATAAAAAACAAATCCGAATCAACAGAAATAATGTGAATGTTTGCCTTAATTGTATTGGCTACAGCCAAAAAATCAGTTTTGTTTTTAGAAATATCAATCGTTTTCAACAAGTGATTCATCAATTTATAGGAATCAAGATGGAAGCGATTTTGTAATTTCTTCCCGTGATGGCTCAGCCAATTTTCTATCTGGAATCTGTTGGCAATTTCAGATTCTTTTCGATTGAATTTTAATTTTAATGATTGTGGCGTTCTGTACAAAAGCATGGCGTGCAAACGGGCATCTGCAATAGGATTTTGCGAATTATTTAGAATTTGATCTTGAACCAAAACATTGGCAATTACCCAATCGGTAGCTTTCCAATCAGTAGCAATCGGAATTAGATTTTCTATTTTATCGGGCTTTAATGCGGTCAT
>CANIFM010000043.1 GCA_947466955.1 Bacteroidota bacterium | reverse complement strand
GTCAAAAGAATGCCAATGCTTTTTTATCTCAAAAAGCATATTGGGTTGCGTCGAAAATTTAAAATAGGAATGAAATTCCGGAAGTTCAAATAATGAAATTTGTTTTTCAGAAAAATCCTTAAAAATGATTAAATGAACTTTATTTCCCTGTTTCTGAATTTGTAATTTTAGTGCTTCAACAGCATTATGTAACGCAATTAAAACATCTGAAACCAAAACATTTTCTGAAATACAAAAGGCATTTTGCCCCGTTAAAGTATTATTACCAACGACTAAAACATTGGAACTGAAATTTTTAAAAGCAAAATTCCGAACTTCTGTTTTTATACAATGATCTCTTTCTCCATAAGAACTCACGGCACTTAAATTGATGAATTGTGTCAAAGCAATTCCAACTAATTCCTCATTTTGGAACAAGCCAATAAAATTACATTTCATATTTTTTGGAGACGAAACCTCTAAAATGTGTAAATATTCCTTGGATAGAAAAACATTTTTACCAGAAAACGCATCCCAATTTGAAGGAAATTCTGAAGTTGAAGAATAGATTTTGTAACTTATAGTTGTGTTCAAATGAATGGCAAATTAATTGTTGTCTAAAATACTATTTAAAGTTAAAGTAGAAAACAATTCAGCAATTTTTAACTAATTTTATAAAAATGTTTAGGGATGACAAAATATAATGAGAAAGAAGTAGCGCCAATGCTTTTAAATTTAAACGATTGGCACTTTAATTCAGATGGTATTGAGAAAAAATTTCAGTTTAAGAATTTCACTGAAGCACTTGGCTTTATAGTAAAAGTGGGAGTAATTTCTGAAAAAATGAACCACCATCCAGAATTATTTAATGTTTATAATAAAGTAAACATCCGTTTAACTACTCACGATGCAGGCGGCGTAACGGATAAAGATTTTAAATTGGCTTCTGAAATTGATCGGTTTTAATAGTTTTTTCAATCTATTAAATCGCTATTTCGAGTCCTATAAGAATTGCCCTGATGACACAAACACCCACCTAATAATCTGTGAAAATTTGTGTAATCTGTGTTTTATAACTATTTCTTTTACTTTGTCCAGCGACAGTTCATTTTAATACTTTTTAACGTGTCAATTCTAAAACAGGGATTTCAATTCCAATTATTTCGGTTTTATAAAAATGAAGCATAGAATTTATGGTAGTTTTACTTTTTTCAAAGTAATTTACATATGAAAATAATTCTTCGTAATAGGAAATCCCATCTAATAAATTGCTTTTGAAAGCATTCAATTTCTTGATTTGTGCAGCAGTAATTTCATTTGAAATATCCAAAATCTCCTTTTTTAAATAGTCAACATACATTATCAATTCTTTTACAAACATATTCGGACGGTGCGTATTTTGAAGCACATTTGCATTTCCATAAATATGTTGTATCATTTTTGAAAGCGAAACTTCTTGGTCAAAATAAGCTATATTTGGACCAGGACAAATGATAACTCCTTGCGCTTGCCCTTTTATTTTAATGTCATTTTCTAAATAAGAAGCATTTGCCAAACCTACACAAAGACACGCTTTTTCGGTTATGCTAAAGCTCTTTTTTTTGAAATTTTCTGCAGATAAACTATCTTTTTGACCCTCTAATTCTGCTAATTTAATATCTTGGTATTTTTTTGATGAAGTACAAATTCCTTTGGTGTCTAATTCTTTGCTAAGTGCTAAAAAACGTTTTGGACACGAACTTCCAGCTTTACTTTCGGCAATTCTTTTTTGCTTGAATTGTTCATTGGTAGTGCCTCGCAAAGTATTAAAAGGAATTCCCAACGGAGAAATATGACTCAAATACAAATCCTCTTCTTTGGCTTTTATCAATAATTCTCGTGTTGCTTTGTCCACCGATGTCGCTTCTGGAACTAATAAAAAAGGCGTTCCCCAACCCACAGAATCTACTTTGTAATGGTCTAGTAAAAACTCGTGTTCTTCTGAAGTTCCAACACCTCCTTGCACTGTTATTTTTAAATTCAATGGCTTCTCAGGAACGTGCATTTCTTTTTGCGCCAATGCTTTTGCCATCAATTCGTATGCCGATTGAATCAATTGGTCTTTTTTAGATTTGAATTCTTCTAAAATTGGGCCTAATAAAAATCCGTCTGTTGCAAATGCGTGTCCTCCACAATTCAAACCCGATTCTATTCGGTATTCCGAAACCCAAAGTCCTTTTTTAGCTAAAAAATTCCCTTGAATCATAGCCGATCTAAAATCACTTACTTTTAAAGTAATTTTCTTTTTCAAATGATTATTTAAATCAGGGTAAAAGCTTGTGAAATTTTCAAAGTAACTGTATAATCTTGGATTCATTCCAGCCGAAAGAACCACCGAAGACTCCAAATTGCTATTCACAAATCCACGAAGTGCCGCATGGGCATCATTGAATTCAATAGGCAATTGTTCGTCTTTCTCGAAATTATCTTTGTCTAATTTGGTCATAATATTGACGTCAATATCTCCAGGATAAAGATTGTTTTCAATATAATTTTTTACATTTTCCTTCAATTCAAATCCGTTTTCTAGTAGGTTTTCTAAACCTTTTTTTATTTCAGATTTGTTTGGCAAAATGGCGATATAATTTTCTAATGCTGTTTTACTTTCGGCTATTTCAGCTTTGAAATTCTCAAACTTTTCTTTTACAATTTTGTCAACTAAATTCAAATAGGAAGTAATTCTAAGAGCTCTATAATCATGAATTTTTTGCGTGATTTCATGATATGGAATCTCAAATTTCGCACTATAAAAAGCATTCATTTTTTCAATTAAATCATCGTCCATAATTGAAATAACCGATGAAATCCCATATTTCCCTACTCGAATTGGGCTGTCAATTGTGTATGCAAGTCCCATCACAGGAATGTGAAAGGTATGTAATTGTTTTGCTGAAGTCATATTAATTCAATTTAATAAAATAAGCTACAAAATTGATGCTTTTCGCTTGATTAAAAACTGATAATTATCATATTGAATATATTTAAATAGATTGGTTTTGGTCATACAACATATAAAAATTGCCCTTAAACAGCCTTGTTTAGTATTATAAATTCAATGTCTTAAAAACTTGTTTGGGTTGCAAAAATTTTATAATTTTGCAACCCAAATTTAGTATGTAAATTAAGAAAGAAAATGGATATCAAAAGAGTAGCAATAAACGCTGTAAATGAAGTGATTGTGATGACAGTAGTTCACATGGATTACAAAGGTCAAGTGCAAAAAAGAATAAACGAAAAAATGCCTTTAGCTACCGTTAAAGGTTTTAGAAAAGGTGCTGTGCCTAAAGACTTAGTTGAAAAACAATACGGAAGAGCAATTAAAATCGAAGAAGTTGATAAAGTTGTTGCTTTGGCATTAGAAAGATACATTCAATCAGAACGTTTGAATCTTCTTGGAACGCCTTTAGCAAAAGAAAATCCAGCCTTTTCTTGGGATGACGAAGAAATGGTATTTGAATATGAAATTGGTTTAGTGCCAAGTTTTGATTTGGATTTAGAAGCTAAAAACGACATCGTAAAATACATCGTTACAGCAGATGATAAAATGATTGATGAGCAAGTTGTTCGTATTCAGAAACAATTTGGAACACCAACACCTCAAACGTTTGTTGAAGAAAGTTTTGATATTTCTGGAACTTTCACCAATGTTGAAAAAGAAATCAATGCGCCATCTACAATTACAACAACTTTATTTAAAGATAAAGAAACAGGTGCAAAATTCATTGGTAAAAAAGTGGGTGATGTGGTTACTGTAAATACAAAAGGATTATTTGATGACGATCATCAGTTGATGGACGTTCTGAAAGTAAGCCACGATGATGTTCACGGTTTGGCTGTTGACGTAGATTTTACAATCGAAAAAATTAACGGAACAGAATTAGCAGAATTGAATCAAGAATTATTTGATAAACTTTTTGGACCTGGAAATGTTGCTACATTAGAGGAATTGAAAGCAAAAATAAAAGAAGATGCTGAAATTCAATTTGCACAACAAGCAGACCAAAAATTGATGGCAGATGTTACTGATTTCTTGGTTGAAAACACAAAATTTGATTTGCCAGATGCTTTCTTAAAAAGATGGTTGCAAACAGTTGGTGAGAAAAATCTTTCACCAGAAGATGCAGAAGTGGAATATGCAAGATCTGAAAAAGGATTGCGTTACCAATTAATCGAAGGAAGAGCCTTGTCTCAAGCAAATATCCAAGTTACATTTGAAGATTTAAAAGCATTTACAGCAAAATCAATCAGACAACAAATGGCGCAATTTGGTCAAACTAATCCTACAGATGAAGAAGTTCAAGGAATTGTAGCAAGAGTTTTATCGAACCAAGAGGAAGTTAAAAAACTTTCTGACCAAGTTGTAGGCGATAAATTGTTGCTTTTATTCAAAGAAAAAGCGAATGCAACGGTAAAAGAAGTTACCTATCCTGAATTTATCAAAGCTTCTTACGGCGAATAAACCCACAGGAACTATAAAAGAATAGCATTAAAAGCAGTTGCTCTTATATGAAATTCAAATAAAAATTCTTATATTTGAGTGTCAAAAAAATATTTTTGGCGCTCTTTTATTTTATGCTTTACATCAATTTCAAGGAATTTTCAAACTTTTAAATTAAAAAAAATGAACTACGGTAAAGACCCGAGAGCTGCGCTCGAACAGGCGAAGCAATTCAAAAAATTTGCTATAAAACACCAAGGGGTGAATAATTTGTATTACGATAAAATCGTAAACGCAATGACTCCAAAGGGAATGACACCATATATCATCGAAGAACGTCAATTAAATATCTCTCAATTGGACGTATTTTCGAGATTAATGATGGACAGAATTATATTTTTAGGAACAGGAATTGACGACCAAATTGCAAATATTGTTCAGGCGCAATTGTTGTTTTTAGAAAGTGCTGACGCGTCAAAAGACATTCAAATTTACATCAATTCTCCAGGCGGAAGCGTTTACGCAGGTTTGGGAATTTACGACACGATGCAATATATCAAACCTGATGTAGCAACAATTTGTACAGGAATGGCTGCTTCAATGGGAGCTGTTTTATTGTGTGCAGGAGCTGCGGGAAAACGTTCGGCGTTGCCACATTCAAGAGTTATGATTCACCAACCGTCTGGCGGAGCGCAAGGAGTTGCAACAGATATGGAAATCAACTTGCGTGAAATGTTGAAATTGAAAGATGAATTGTACCAAATAATTTCTAAGCATTCAGGACAAACTTTCGATAAAGTGCACTTGGATTCAGAACGTGATTATTGGATGATTGCAGACGAAGCTAAAACGTACGGAATGATTGATGAAGTGTTGAGAAGATAAATATAAGGTTCAAAGGTTCAAAGGTTCAAGGGTTCAGAGTTTCTGCCATTGCAACTTTGAACCTTTGCTACTTTGCTACTTAAAAAAAATGGCAAAACAAAAATTAGAATGTTCTTTCTGTGGAAGAAAAAAACCAGAAACCAATTTGTTAATAGCGGGTATTGATGCCCATATTTGCGATAAATGCATTGAACAAGCGCACGGAATTGTTGTAGAAGAAATAAAAGCAAGTGGAAGTTCTAAAGCAGTTGGGGATTTAATTCTTAAAAAACCAAAAGAAATCAGAGCCTTCCTTGATAAATATGTTATCGGTCAAGACCAAACCAAAAAAGTAATGGCAGTTGCAGTTTACAATCACTACAAACGATTGATGCAACAAGAATTAGACGATGAGGTTGAGATTGAAAAGTCCAATATTATAATGGTTGGGCAAACAGGAACTGGAAAAACATTGGTGGCAAAAACCATCGCAAAAATGTTAGACGTTCCCTTAGCAATTGTTGACGCTACGGTTTTAACAGAAGCGGGATATGTTGGGGAAGATGTGGAAAGTATTTTGACGCGTTTGCTTCAAGCTGCCGATTATGATGTTGCAAAAGCCGAAAGAGGAATTGTATTCATTGACGAAATTGATAAAATTGCCCGCAAAGGCGATAACCCATCAATAACTCGTGATGTTTCTGGAGAAGGAGTGCAACAAGCGTTATTGAAATTGTTAGAAGGAACAGTTGTAAATGTACCGCCAAAAGGAGGTAGAAAACACCCAGATCAGAAATTTGTAGAAGTAAATACCCAGAATATTCTGTTTATTGCTGGAGGTGCTTTTGATGGAATTGAAAGAATTATTTCTAAAAGATTGAACCGTCAAGCGATGGGATACAGTACTTCTAAAAACGCCGACAATATCAACAAAGACAATTTATTGCAATATATTATTCCAAAAGACATCAAAGATTTTGGATTGATTCCTGAAATTATTGGTCGTTTGCCGGTGTTAACCCACATGGATCCTTTGGATAGAGAAACGTTGCGCGCCATATTAACAGAGCCTAAAAACGCCTTAATCAAACAATATCAAAAGTTGTTTTTGATGGACGAAGTTGCCTTTTCAATTACAGAAGAAGCATTGGATTTTGTTGTGGACAAGGCATTAGAATATAAATTAGGTGCTCGTGGATTGCGTTCTTTGTGCGAAGCCATTCTTACCGATGCGATGTATGATTTGCCAAGTTCCGATGAAAAAACATTGGAAATTGACCGAGAATATGCAGAACATACGTTGAGTAAAAACTTATTGAAACGCTTGGAAATAGCTTCTTAGTAACAGTTTTATAAAATAGAAATCCCGTTTAGTTTCATTGCTAAACGGGATTTTATTTTTTGAAGCACACGTTTTATTTTTTCTTTCACTATTCCACCCGCCATTCGCTGTATCCACGCCCAAAAGCGTGGGATGCCGCTGCTGTCTGGGCTAACAATTCACGTTTATATTTCCATAATAATTTTGTAACAAATTTAGAATACATTAGTTACAACTTAATAAATCAATAGCTATAATTACTGGAAAATATTTGCAAAATATCGACATTTACTGGAAAATATGACTTCTTAATCTATTAAAAGTAAATTTTAATGGAAATCAAATAGGTTGTCAATCAATTTATAATGGAAATTTTTTGCGTAAAAAAGCTTTTTAATGGAAAATAATAGCTAATTTTGAGTTTCAAAAGCAATTATAATGGAAAATAACATCCCAATCCATCTTCAAGAAGTCATTTTTGCAACAAGCGTTACCGCTTTGAACAGACAATTAAGTAAACTGGAAGAAGAAGGACAAATAAAAAAAATTGCACCACGCATCTATACTTCAAACTTCAATGAATCTGAAGAAATAATCATTAGAAGAAACATCTTTACAATTTTAGGGAAACTATATCCCGGAGCAGTAGTAAGCCATCGTTCCGCTTTAGAATTCAAACCAACAGCAGCGAATCAAATATTTGTAACCTATACATATACCAAGAAAATTGAGTTACCAGGATTAACAATCCGTTTCATGGAGGGAATGCCAGCAATAGAAGGAGATAATCCATTCTCGGGTGAGTTATTTGTATCACAACAAGAAAGAGCTTTTCTAGAAAACTTACAATCTTCACGCCAAGTAGGACCAACTTCCAAAACCATAACATTACCAGAAATTGAAAACAAACTAGAACAAATTGTACAAGTAAAAGGTGAAGAAGGACTAAATCAGTTCAGAGACAAAGCAAGAGAAATAGCAGAAAAACTAGGAATGCAATCCGAATTTGAAAAACTAAACAAACTAATAAGTGCTTTGCTAACCACAAAACCATCCAAAATACTCACATCACCAACAGCAGTAGCCAGAACATTAGGAAATCCGTATGACAAACACCGCTTAGAATTATTTGAAAAGTTATTTGTAGAACTACAACAGCAACCTTATAAAGAAAGACAAGACATAAATAAAGAAGTAAATTCTTTTAGAAATTTTGCTTTCTTTGAAGCCTATTTTTCAAATTATATAGAAGGAACTATTTTCGAAATTGAAGAGGCTAAAAGTATTATTCAAACCGAAACGCCAATTCCAAATCGTGATGAAGATTCACATGACATTTTAGGAACATATAAATTAGTAAGCAATCAAAAGGAAATGAGTACAACTCCTTCAAATCCAGATGAACTACTAAACATATTGCAATACAGACATCAAATACTTTTAACAGCTAGAACTTCAAAAAAACCAGGACAATTAAAAGATAAAAACAACCGTGCAGGAGAAACACATTTTGTTGACCATACTTTAGTTAGAGGGACTTTAATAAAAGGATTTGATTACTACCAAGCGATACAAGAACCATTTGCAAAAGCAGCCTACATTATGTTCATGATAAGCGAGATTCACCCATTCCTTGACGGTAACGGAAGAATTGCAAGAGTAATGATGAATGCTGAATTAGTAAAAGCAAATCAAACACGAATCATAATTCCAACAGTGTATCGCGATGATTATTTAGGAGCATTAAGAAGATTAACAAGAAACGATGACCCAGCAGTTTATATAAGAATGTTACAAAGAGCACAAGAATTCAGTGCAACATTAATAGCTAACAATATGGAGGAATTGGAAAATCACCTAACGCTAAGCAATGCCTTCAAAGAACACGATGAAGCTAAATTGAAGATAATCACTACTCAATAAAATCGGATAAAGCCAACTGCTTACTACTAAAAATCCCGTTTAGTTTCATTACTATACGGGATTTTATTTTGAAGCACACGTTTTATTTTCTCTTTCACAATCCTTCCTGCCATTCGCTGTATCCACGCCCAAAAGCGTGGGATGCCGCTGCTGTCTGGGCTAGCAATTGCGTTTTATTTTTCTAAGGGTACTTTTTAATTATTATAGCTCAAAGTCGGGAGACTTTGCGCAGCACATTTGTCTTAAATAGAACACTTTGCGGAGCGGGTTAAATGAAATTTCTGCTATCTTTGAAATAGACCCAATGGAAATATTAGATTTTGATGATAAACAAGTTTTTAATAACTGCAAACAAGATGGTTATATTGGGATTAATCATATAAACCTACCTGAAAAATTAGTTCTACAATACGAAGAAACTATTCAGGCTTTGAAAGAGCAAATACAATTATTGAAATTATTGCAGGATAAATAAATCGTTCTAGTAGCAGGAATTTTTCTGTAAGTCAGGCTTTAAAAATCAATTCGTACGGTTACATTTTATAAAAGATGTACGGCAATTACCAAAAAGATGTACGACTCTTGCGCAAAAGATGTACGGCTTTTCATCAAAAGCCGTACATCTTTTACTTTTATAGTCAGGACAAAAGTATTTTTAAGTAAGGATAGTGTTGTTTTGTTGAACGGTTGGGTTGAAATTATCTTAATGAAGTAATGTAAATTAAAAGTCAATCTTCATAAACAGTCCAACAACAAAGTAATACCTCCAAGAATTTAGAAAATACAGAAAGAATTATAAAACGAAGTTTATTCTTTAAAATAAATGCTCCGATTCGTTAAAAACAAAAGTGATTATTTCTAATGTCCCCTTTTGTATTCTGTAGATCAATGAAATGTGTTCATTTATAACGCATTTGTGTAAATTTACAATTTTTGATTTTGGACAAATATGATTGTGATTTTCAATTCTATAGATGAGTTCGATAGTTTCTTTCTCAAATAATTCGACAATATCAATATTCCATTTTTCAAAAAGCTGCTCAATAATGAAAATGTAGTATTCTTTGGCTAAGGCAGACCAAATAACTTTCATTAATTCTTTTTTAATTCATTAATTCGTTTTTTCGCTAGTGATATTACCTCTGCATGAGAAAAAACACTTCCATTTTCAATGTCATCAATTCCTTTTTGAATGTTTTTTTTCTCAGAAAAAGAAAGGTTTTCATACCAGTCATCATTGTTTTCAATAGACACAAAGTCCATACCTTTTATTAATTCTAAAAAGAAGGGATATTTAGTTTCTTCAATATTTATTGTTATTTTCTTCATAATGACAAAGTTAGGCATTTATTGTACACCGAAAGCTAATGTATTCCTATTTTTCAACTGTTCAAGATATTCTCTTTCATTAGACAATCTCGGAATTTTATGTTGTCCACCCAATTTGTTCTGGTCTTTCAGCCTATCATAAAATAAATTTGGACGTGCAATAATTGCTAATTCTTTCACTTCAATCTTTTCATTATGCTATTTTCTACCAATGATTTCATTTGAGAAATAGCTACTTTATTTAGTTGTATCAATCTTTCATTTTGCGGCAAACCTTGTTGAATAAGCAAAGCATTGATACTTTCGAGATTACTCAATACGACCAATTGTTCCAAACTAGCATCATCTCGAATATTTCCAATTTTATCAGAATTTGTATCGCGCCAGTCTTTTGCGGTTACCCCGAAAAGTGCTACGTTCATTAAATCAGCCTCATTGGCATATATCCAACTTGCCTGTTGTTTGGTAATTTCTTTTGGAATCAGGTTGTCCTTAATAGCGTCGGTATGAATTTGATAATTGATTTTTGAAATGGTGCGTTGCAAGTTCCACTCCAATTGAAGGCGACTGTTTTCTTCCGTTTTAAGGCGTTGAAACTCTTTTATTATGTACAATTTAAACTCAATTGAAATCCAAGACGCAAACTCAAAAGCAATGTCTTTGTGAGCAAAAGTACCACCATATCTCCCCGATTTAGAAACAATACCAATGGCATTTGTAGTTTCTATCCATTTTTTAGGTGTTAACACAAAACTATTTAGCCCTGCTTGTTTTCTAAACCCGTCGAATTCGACGGGTTTAAAATTTGGGTTGTACATCATTTCCCAAAAACCGAGCAACTCTACTGTATTTCTGTTTCTTAGCCAGTTTTTAATTATGTCATCCGTGTTATAGGCATCTTTATAGCGAGCAATGTCAGTTAGAGAAAGGTAATCTTCTTCGTTGTTTTGATATAAAACTACTTCAAGACCTTGTACATTAATTTTTTTATTTATTGCCATTGGTTTGGATTTCTATTTGTTTGGATTGTTGTGAATTATTTCTACATATTACTGCAATTTACAAAAAAAATAATCATTTTTTTGTTGCTCCAATTATAGTTATTAAACAAACCGAAAAAACCCGTTTTGAATTGAAACTAAACTGCATTTTATGTATGTAATATATAATTAACGGTTGCAATAAAGCATTACATTCCCTTCAATTTCTCCAAATAATCCCTTTGATTCGACAACCTTGGAATTTTATGCTGACCACCTAATTTGTTCTGATCTTTCAGCCAATCGTAAAATAAATTCGGTCGTGCAATATTCACTTGCAAGGGATTTAAAGTCATATTATTGTACCGCTTGGCTTCATAATCCGAGTTTAAAGTTTGCAACGTTTCATCTAATATTTTTCCGAAAACAATAGGGTCTGACGGGTTTTTCTTGAATTCAATCATCCACTCGTGCGCCCCTTTTTCTTTGTCTTTCATAAAAATAGGCGCCACCGTATAATCCACCATTTCAGTATTAGTAAGTTGACAGGCTTTGGCAATTGCCCGATCGGTATTTTCCACCATTAACTCCTCGCCAAAAACATTAATATGGTGTTTCGTTCTTCCAGTTACCCGAATTCGATACGGATTCAAAGAGGTAAACCGAACGGTATCGCCAATCATATAGCGCCACAAACCTGAATTTGTAGTAATTACAATGGCGTAATTTTTATTCAATTCAACATCGCATAAGCGAATAGCAATTTGGTTCAGACTTCCAAAAGTTTCCATTGGAATGAATTCGTAGAAAATCCCGTAATCCAACATCAACAGCAAATCATTGGAATTATTCAAATCCTGAATGGCAAAAAACCCTTCGGAAGCATTGTATATTTCGTAATATTTGAAATCGCTATTCGGTACTATTTTCTGATATTGCTCCCGATACGGATCAAAACTTACGCCTCCGTGGAAATACACTTCTAAATTTGGCCAGATTTCTAATAAATTTCCTTTTCCAGTTTCTTCTAAAACTTTATTCATCAAAACCAACATCCACGAAGGAACGCCAGCAAAACTGGTAACATTTTCAGTTTTAGTTTCATTGATAATGGCTGCGATTTTGGTTTCCCATTCACTCATCAAAGAAACTTTATTGCTTGGTGTACTACTGAATTCCGCCCAAATTGGCATATTTTCAATTAGAATGGCAGACAAATCACCAAAAAAAGTATTGTTGTTTTCGTAAATTTGCGAACTCCCACCAAGGCGCAAACTTTTACCCAAAAACAACTCCGAATTTTCATTATTATTCAAATACAAACACAATAAATCTTTACTTCCTTTGTAATGACAATCTTCTAAAGCTTCAATGCTTACGGGGATAAACTTGCTTTTGGCATTGGTAGTTCCACTCGATTTTGCAAACCATTTTATCGGTGTTCCCCAAAATACATTTTGTTCGCCTTGCCGCGTTCGCTCAATTAATGGCTGTAAATCTTCATAAGTTGAAATGGGAACTCTTTCGGTAAAAGTATCGTAAGATTTTATCGATTCAAATCCGTTTTCTAAACCAACAACTGTATTTTCAGCAGACCGTATCAGATTCATTAGCAATTCTTCTTGTACCTCATTTGGGTATTTTAAGAACAGCTCCATCTGATGGATGCGCTGTTTTAAAACCCAAGTGGCAAAGGAATTGATAATTGATATCGGCATTCTGATTTTAGATTTTAGAATTAGACTTTTAGATTTGTAAAACGATAAACAAATGCTAACTTTACCAAAAATAGCAAATTTTGCGGAACTTTAAACTTTAAACCTTAAACTTTTTAATTAATGACATACGAAGGCGTCCTCAAAAAAATGCAAACCGAGTTTGAAAATCCTATTCAATATTATTTGATTTTTCAAGATAGTTTTTTAAATGTCAATCAGTTATTGAATAAAAATATTGAAATTAATTTTGTGGGTTATCAATGTTTGAATTGTGGAAAAAAGAAGAAAATTTTCCGCCAAGGATTTTGCTACGATTGTTTTTTCTCAAGTCCCGCGGTAGGCGATTGGATTATGAAACCCGAATTAAGCACGGCACATCTTGGAATTCAAGACCGAGATTTGGCCTATGAAGAAAAAGTACAATTGCAACCGCATATTGTTTATTTGGCGTTGTCAAGCGAAGTGAAAGTAGGGGTTACACGCAACACGCAAGTTCCCACACGTTGGATTGATCAGGGTGCGGAAAAGGCAATTGCTATTGTTGAAGTTCCCAATCGGTATTTGGCAGGAATTACAGAAGTTGCCTTAAAGAATCATTTTGCCGACAAAACCAATTGGCGTAAAATGCTTACGAACGATATTGCACACATCGATTTAATTGAAGCGCGTTCCAAATTAGAGCAATTAATTCCTGATGAAGTTCGGGAATATTTTCATTTAGAAAAAAATGATTTATATGAAATGAACTACCCTGTTTTAGAATATCCAAATAAAATAAACAGTCTAAGTTTAGATAAAACTCCGAATTTCAAAGGAAAACTAACTGGCATAAAAGGACAATATCTGATTTTTGAAGATGGAACTGTTTTTAATGTTCGAAGTTCAGAAGGATATGTGGTGCGGATTGATGTTTAAGTTGTCTTTTGTGTGTCGTGGGTTAAATTAAATTTTCAACTCGATATGACAAAATAGCACAAATTTTTTTTGGTTTTATTTTTGATTACTATTTTTCGTAATTTTAATAAACCGAACATCCCTTTCTCAATGAACGACAATCATTTCAAATTTTCACCTTCCGTAATTCTAATTCCATTTTTATCGGTTGTATTACTTTGGTTTGTCTTTTGGATTGATGTGCGCTTTCATTTCAATTTCGACCATCTTGGAATTTATCCAAGAACAGTTTCAGGTTTAATAGGAATTATTTGCAGCCCATTTCTACACGGAAATATGGAACATCTTTACAATAATTCCATTCCATTGTTTATATTGATAGCCGCTTTACGCTATTTTTATAGAGATTATATTTTCAAGATTTTAGGTTATGGCATTCTAATATCAGGTTTAATAACTTGGACAATTGGTCGTGAATCCTACCATATTGGCGCAAGCGGATTAATTTATGTTTTAGTAAGTTTCATTTTCTTTAAAGGAATAATGACAAAATATTACCGATTAGTTGCACTTTCACTTCTTGTAGTTTTGATTTACGGAAGTATGGTTTGGTATATTTTTCCTAACATACAAGAAGGAATTTCTTGGGAAGGGCATTTGGCAGGTTTGGTAACAGGATTCATTTTCGCAATAAGTTTCAAAACCCCCGAATATAAAAAACTCATAAAATACGATTGGGAACATCCAGATTTTAATGCTGAAGAGGATAAATTTATGCAGCGTTTTGACGAAAACGGAAATTTTGTAAACCTACCGAAAATTGAAATTGAAGAGGTATTAGAAGACGAAAATCCATTTTTCTACATTTCAAATCCAAAAATAAATTACGAATATATTGAAAACAAAAACGAGTTAAAACCAAAGTCTTAACCCGTCTCATCAATCTTCCTTGAGGGATTAGGAAGCTTATTTTCTTTGGCGAACGGCTTCATATAAAAAAGCCCCACACGCAACCGATACATTTAATGAGCCAATAGTTCCAAACATTGGAAGCTTCGCTTTTTCATCTACAATTTTCAATACCGAAGGATTTACACCTCGATCTTCCGATCCCATAATAATTGCTACAGGTTCATTTAATGAAATATCATATATATTTTGATCTGTTTTTTCAGTAGCCGCAACCGTTTTTATACCACTTGCTTGCAATAAAAAAATCGCATCTTTTATGTGTTCAACTTTACAAATTGGAATATTAAAAACTGCACCAGCCGATGTTTTTACAGTGTCGCCATTCACAGGGGCAGAACCTGCTTTTTGAACAATTATACCATTTACACCAGTGCATTCAGCAGTTCTGATAATTGCACCAAAATTTCTCGCATCAGAAATTTGATCTAAAATTAAAAACAAGGGCGTTTTGCCGTTTTCAATTACAGTTTCTATCAATGTTTCTAAATCATAAAAAGAAATCGGCGAAATACTTGCCACAACTCCTTGATGATTATTTGGCGTCAAACGGTTCAATTTTTCAACAGGAACATACGAAAAATTGATGTTATTTCGTTTCATCACTTTCATTAAATCCTTCATCAACTCTCCAGAAATTTCTTTTTGAACAAAGACTTTGTCAATTTCTTTCCCAGATTGAATTGCTTCAATTATCGCACGTATTCCAAATATAAGGTGTTCTTTTTCCATTTTGCAAAGATAGGATAAAGTTGGCAAGCTACAAAGTTTTTAAAAATTGGATTTAAAACTGATGTGAACAATTGAATTTGAGAGTTTTATTGCTTGGTCTTT
>CANIFM010000042.1 GCA_947466955.1 Bacteroidota bacterium | reverse complement strand
TTATAGGACTTCCAAATGCTTCTAAAGCAAAGCTCTATATTTTTGACCGATATGGTAAACTCATCAAGCAACTTTTGCCATCAAGTCCGGGTTGGGATGGAACATACAATGGCATACCAATCATTTCAATAGATTATTGGTTTACTTTAGAGTATTATGATAGTACGAATCAGCCACAAACGTTTAAATCACATTTCTCTTTGAAGCGATAAAAGGGTAATTATGAATTATGAAAATGAATTATGGAAATGAATTATGGAAATGAATTATGAGTTGTCAATTAATAATTATTAATTATGAATTAAGTAGTAAGAAGCTGATTCTATATGTTTTTTTAATTATTTCGAGACTATTGACTTTGCGACATTAAAACTTTCGACTCACTTATTAAACGTTAAATTTAATATAAGCTACGTTTTTATATAATTTGCTAACGTTTACTAATTTAATATTAATAATGAAAAAGACGTAAATTAACTTTTTTTTAATACATTTGATACTTGCTTTTTTATGAAAAGCATACATTGCAATCGATTACAATTAATATTTTATTAACAACCGAAAATGCCACGTCTTTGTCTGGAATTATGATAAAAAATAATCCTTTCTATTTTGTAAATCCTGATGATGAGTTGAAAATACAAGACTTTGAACGAAAAGAGCATTATTGGGATTTAATAAATACCAATGAACCAGAATTAATAAATACGCCATTATACACCAATCACATACTTAACTATCTAAGTTATTATATGAATCCCAAAATGCATTTTGATGAAAATGAAATGAATTCAGGTTTTATCAAAAGTGTTGATATAATCCTAGATAAATTTGGTAATAATGAAGTGATGAAACAGTTTGCTTTAAAATATTTGCAATTAGGATTTAAAGAAATCGGAAATGAAAAGTGTTACAGTATTTAGATTTAAAATATCAAAAATTGTTAGCACAATGTTCTAATTCTAATATAGAAAAATCAGATTATGAAAGCCGATTAGAAGGTTATAATAAAATAAAAAGAGGAAGTCTTGCCCCAAATATTAATTGGATTAATGATCAAAACAAAGTTCAAGAACTTTATAAAATAAAATCTCCAATTACAATATTGGTTTTTTGGGCTTCTTGGTGCCCACATTGTATGGAAATAATGCCAAAATTAAATGAGTGGGTTAAATCAAATATGAAGTTTAAAGTGCTTGAAATTAGTTTGGATGATGATAAAGTACTTTTCGAACAAACAATAAAAAACTATACTAATTTAAGCCATTATTGTGATTATAAAAAATGGGAGGGAAGCGCAGTAAGGGATTATAAAGTTATGGCTACACCAACGTTTATTGCACTTGATAACAATAAAAAAATATTGAATAAATTTGATTCTTTTGATGAATTGGTTCGCTATTTTGAAAATTTAAAAGCTAACAAATGATAAATTAATTAGCTTGATTTTTTAGCTTTATTATTAATGATTGAACAAAAGCAGAGTAAGAATTATGTTTCTTTATATGTTTTCTTTTTATCAGCACGAATAATGATAAACATGTACATCTTTTATATAATTGCCGAACATCTTTTGGGTAATAGTCGTACATCTTTTTATTAAAAGCCGTACATCTTTTATAAAATTCCAACGGTGTAATGTTAAAATTACATCGGTTAAAAAAAAATATACTACGTTGTCAATTTAATTTAGTGTTTATGTTGATTAGAATTTATTAGATTATAAATGATTAAATTGTAAAAAAAATATTGACTAATTAACGATGTAATTCCTATTATCTTGTTCCGACAAACTGAAATATCCAAGAGGATAATTTGCTTCAGTTGTTGTATTTATAATGTTCCCACGCACAGTTGCAGCCGGTGATTGAAAAGGACTTCCGCTACTGTTTCCAGCAATGCTAACCAAAATCCGCATATAATTAAAATACTGTTTTGAAATTCCTGAAAGTGTAACATCAAAGGTTTGTCCCGGCTTTAATTTGTCACTTCGGTACAAACCAAATATTTGATTGCCTTGAAAATTGCGGTCTTCTTGAGAAAAATAAATTGGAATTACGGAAAAGCTTGGTTTGAATTTAAACAAATAATAATCATTTGTAGCACCATTATCAGTATAAAAAGCCTTGATTTCAGTGTCTTTTCCTGAAAACCCTGTATTGTCTTTTTGTGCAATAAAATCAATTGGTGGAACTGATTTTAAAGTTTCGGTTGCAGAATAAGTTTCCCCATTTAAATGTACAGTTAGAATGTAGTTTCCATTTAAAATGGGAGTAAAATTAGTACAAATATAACTTCCAGTTCCTGCAGTTTCTACAAAATTGAAGACATTATTTGCAGCGTCAGTAACATAAATAGTTGCGCCGGAAACTGTTGGAATTTGATCGCTATAATAGGAAGTTGTCGTTGATAAGTTGATGGTTTGCTCGTTTCCAAGTGTACCTTTTTGCCATTTTATAGTGGCATCAATTACTAATTTTGGTGGCATTGTATTCAAATCAACATCAATGACTTTTTCGCAGCTTGCAACTAAAACAGTTAGTATTACAAGGAAAAACAGTTGTAGTTTTTTCATAGTCTTAGAATTTAAAATTATAACTCACTGCAGGAACGGCACCAAAAATTGAAAATCGAACCGCCTCATTACTTCCTGATATTTGATTTTGTCGGAAACTTATAGAAGCTGCATTTTGTCGGTTGTAGAGGTTGTAAACACTGAAAACCCATTCTCCTTGCCACCCTTTTTTCTTCAGAGGTTTTGGAGTGTAAGTTGCCGAAATATCTAAATGGTGGTAGGTTGGCAATTTATTTTCATTGCGCAAACCGTAACTCGGAACGGTAATTCCTTGGTATTGGTATTGCCCGTTTGGATACGTTACGGGTTGGCCAGTTTGTAAGGTGAAATTAGCGCCAAACGACCATTTTTCATTCCAATTGTAACTTCCTGTAACGGCAATATTGTGTAATTTATCATAGGTGGATTTATACCAATTTCCATTATTTATCCCTATTTCATTGGCAGTTCTTCCAGGAGTTTGTTGTTCGGAACGAGAAAGTGTGTAGGCAATCCATCCGTTTAGTTTACCTGTATTTTTTCGCAACAAAACCTCTAATCCGTAAGATCTTAATTGCCCGTTTAAAATGATTTGTTCCAAGGCTTCGTTGGCAATTAAATTGGCTCCGTCAATATAATTAATTCTGTTTTTTACTTTTTTGTAGAATGTTTCAACTTCAAGAGAATACGCATCATCATTGAAATTCTTGAAATATCCTAACGCAACTTGATCGGCAATTTGTGGTTTAATAAAAGAATCACTTGGCGTCCAAACATCCAATGGAGTAGGTGAGGATGTATTGGAAATCAATTGTAAATACTGCGTCATTCGGTTGTAACTCGCTTTTATAGATTGATTTTTATCCAATGAATAGGAAGCTGAAAACCGTGGCTCAAAATTATCGAATGAAGCAATTACCTTGTTATTGTTGTAATATTTAGTTCCAATCGGGATTCCTTTTTCATAAATTTTCAAATCATTATTGAACGTTACGGCTTCATTATTTTGGTACAAATTTACTGTTGACGCACCCAATCTGTAAAATTGACTGTACCGCAAACCATACATTAATTCTAATTTATCGGTAATTTTATGTTCCGCTTCAAGATATATAGAAGGTTCAAATGCGTATTTTTTTTCTAATTGCTTGTAATTAATCCCAGATTCAGCAGTTGTTGGGCTTATGGAGCCTGGATTGAAATCGTAGTAAATAGCATTGATTCCATAATTCAATTTGATTTTATCGGAAACATAGTTTTTGAAATCATATTTCAGATTGTAGTTTTTAATTCCAGAATCGTATTTGAAACCTACAAAATCCAATTGTAAACCATAATAATAATCACTATAAATCAAGGAAAGATTAGAGAATAATTTGTCGGAAAATAAGTGATTCCATCTCAAATTTGAAGTTGCATTTCCATAAATATTGGTAAAACTCCCTGCCAAATTAAACACATCACGACCAAAATATCCTGAAACAAACAAACTATTATTCTTGTTCAGTTTGTAATTCAGTTTGGTATTCAAATCATAAAAATAGGCGGAATTTTTGTTGTCTGTAAGTTTCAAAAACAAATGGGCGTAAGAACCTCGTCCCGCAATTATGAACGAACCTTTGTCTTTCACGATGGGACCTTCAACTAAAAGTCGACTTGAAATTAATCCAATTCCACCGTTGATATGATATTTTTTTGAGTTGCCATCTTTCTGATAAATATCCAAAACCGAACTTGCTCTTCCGCCAAAACGAGAAGGAATTCCACCTTTATATAATTTTAAATCTTTGATGGCGTCGGGATTAAAAACTGAGAAAAATCCAAATACGTGTGACGAATTAAAAATTGTAGCTTCGTCCAAAAGTATTAAATTTTGGTCTGCACCACCACCTCGAACATTAAATCCAGACGCACCTTCACCAGCATTTGTAACCCCTGGAAGCAATAAAATTGATTTTAAAACATCAACTTCACCCAAAACCACAGGCATTTTTTTTATAGTTGCAATCGAGAGTTTGTTCACACTCATCTCTGCTTTTTGCGTATTTGTAGTCCTTTTTTCGGTGATGATAACCTCTTGTAATTCTTCACCACTTTCGGATAATGAAATATTATAATTGGTATTTTTGATTAAATTCAGCGTAATTTCTTTGGTTTGAAAACCGATAGAACTAATGGCGATTTTATAGTTTCCTTTTGGAATCGTAATCGAATAAAACCCATATTCATTGGTAGTTGTGTAGGCTGGAATTGCTGGGATAACCACATTTACGCCAATTATAGTTTCATTACTATTTGCAGCAGAAACAACACCGCTAAGCGTAACTTTTTCTTGGGAGAAACTGCTAAAAACCACCAAAAAAAGTAGCGTTAACACAGTGATAATTTTCTTTGAAATCATAGTCTAAAATTGATTTGCAAAATTGATGAAATTATCAGTAAATCCTCACTTTTAAATTGTTAATCTATCGTTAAGAATTTTTTTATTTGGGCATGCCCCTACGTAAAAACTTCGGGTCAGGTCGTTCGCTGCAATCTCTGTTCCACTTCGTTCCACAGAGGATTTCCGCTGCCACCCTTCATGCGGAATTCTTGGAATAATTTGATTTAATTGATGATTAGAATCATTTTATATTATTTATATTATGCCAAATAGAACGTATTGAATTGATAAATTTTCTATTTATATTTGTCAAATGCAATTATCCGTAATTATCCTTAACTATAACGTGCGCTACTTTTTGGAGCAATGTGTGACAAGTGTTCAAGAAGCGCTTTCAAACATTGATGGCGAAATTATTGTTGTCGATAATAATTCATCGGATGATAGTTGCGAAATGATGAAATCTCGTTTTCCAAACGTGAAACTCATTGAAAACACTGCGAATTCTGGTTTTCCAAAAGGAAATAACATCGGAGTAGCACAAGCCAAAGGCGATTATATTTGCATTTTAAATCCTGATACAGTTGTTTCCGAAGATACGTTTAAAAAGATTCTCGCATTTTCTGAAAAACAAACAAATATCGGAATTGTAGGTTGCAAACTCATAGACGGAACTGGGAATTTTCTACCAGAAAGCAAACGTGGCGTTCCAACACCATTTGTGGCATTTACCAAAATTTTTGGATTATATAAATTATTACCAAAAACAACTCTTTTTAATCGGTATTATGCCCAACATTTATCGGAAAATGAAACTGGAAAAGTCGATATTCTTGTTGGTGCTTTTATGGTTATGAAACGGGATTTGTATCTCGAAATTGGTGGTTTTGACGAAAATTGTTTTATGTATTCTGACGATATTGACTTGTCGTATAGGACATTGAAAAAAGGAAAATCAAATTACTATTATCACGAAACAACCGTAATTCATTACAAAGGCGAAAGTACTGTAAAAGACGGATTGTATATGAAACGCTTTCGGGAAGCAATGCAATTTTTCTATAAAAAACATTTTAAAAGTTCCTTAATATTTGATGTTTTTATGAAAATTGGTGCGTTCTTTTTTGCATTGGTAAAGAAAAATCAAAGCAAACTAAAACCTTTGCAAGCCGAGGAATATGTTTTATTCTCAAAAGATGAAAATCTGAAAAATAAATTAGAATTGCTGTTACATAAAAAATTACATTGGCGATCAAAAATTGAACGAAATACATTATTTTCGCATAGTATTTCAAATAAAAAGCAAACAGAAATCCTCTTGGACAACACCGATTTATCGTTCAAGGAAATCATTTGTTTTTTAGAAGTGAATAAAAATCAAGGTTTTACCTTTAAAATTATTCCTAAAAATACTTTTTTTATGATTGGCAGCAACAATAGTAATGATAAAGGAATGATTATAAAAATTGATTAAAAAATACATTTATTGCAGTTAATATTTAAAATAAATAGTAATTTTGCAAATTGAATACACAAAAACAACTTTAGTTTAAGAATATGGCAAAGTTTGAATTGAAATTACCAAAAATGGGAGAAAGCGTTGCAGAAGCAACAATCACCAATTGGTTGAAAAAAGTAGGTGAAAAAATCGAAGTTGACGAAGCGGTATTAGAAATCGCTACGGATAAGGTAGATAGTGAAATCCCATCTGAAGTTTCTGGAGTTTTATCAGAAATACTTTTCAATGTTGATGATATTGTAAAAGTAGGTCAAACTATTGCAATTATAGAAACTGAAAGCCCCCCAACTCCTGAAGGGGGAGCTCAAAGCGAGGTAAACTTAAATATTTCTGAATCGGTAAAAAGCATAGAAAGTAGCATTGCAAAATCTACTGATATTGTTTCTACACCCCCTTCGGGGGCTGGGGGGCTTTCCGATAAATTCTTTTCCCCTTTGGTAAAAAATATCGCCAAACAAGAAGGAATTTCAATTTCTGAATTAGAATCTATAAACGGTTCTGGAAAAGAAGGACGTGTTACAAAAGAAGATATTTTGAATTATATAAAAAGCCCCCTAGCCCCCAAAGGGGGAATTCCAAGCGGAGGCAAATTGGGGGCCATCCAAGACGAAGTAAAAACTCCGAATGGAATTATCCAACAAAATACCACTATAAATAAGCCACAACCCGCTCCCCCTTTGGGGGCTGGGGGGCTTTCCAATGGTGACGAAATTGTGGAAATGGACAGAATGCGCAAGCTGATTTCTGGATATATGATGGCGTCAATAAACACGTCTGCTCACGTGCAATCGTTTATAGAAGTGGATGTTACCAATATTTGGAAATGGCGTGAGAAAAATAAAAATGCTTTTGAAAAAAGAGAAGGGGAGAAGCTTACTTTCACACCAATTTTTATGGAAGCGGTTGCCAAAGCATTGAAAGATTTCCCAGGAATGAACATTTCAGTTGATGGCGATTATATCATCAAAAAGAAAAATATAAACCTTGGAATGGCAGCTTCTTTGCCAAACGGAAACTTGATTGTTCCAGTAATAAAAAATGCCGATCAGTTGAATTTAGTGGGAATGGCAAAAGCCGTTAACGATTTAGGAAACCGTGCAAAAGCCGGAAAATTAAAACCAGACGATACACAAGGCGGAACTTATACCGTTACAAACGTGGGTACTTTTGGTAGTGTTTTCGGAACACCAATCATCAATCAGCCACAAGTTGGTATTTTAGCACTTGGAGCAATTCGTAAAGTTCCTGCCGTAATTGAAACTCCAGAAGGCGATTTCATTGGTATCCGCAACAAAATGTTCTTATCTCACAGTTACGATCACCGAGTTGTTGATGGTGCTCTTGGAGGAAGTTTTGTAAAACGTGTAGCCGATTATTTAGAAGCCTTTGACATAAATAGAGATTTTTAAAATTTTAAAAAACAAAAAAGGAGATTATTTTAATAATCTCCTTTTTTGTTTTTATTCTCAAAAAATTAAGTTTTTTTGAATTTACTTTTCAAGCAATTGCTTTAAGGGTTTCAGTTGTTCCAAATCAATATTTGCCTTTTGAAGCACCGACATCATTGTCATAATCCCCGTTGGATTCATATCTTTTCCTAGAATTCTTATTACAGCAAAACCATTTTCTTTTTTATTGGCAAACAACACAAACTCTTCAATATGTTCGTCGCTTCCAACAAAACTTACAGAAGCACCTTCTTTTCCAGAACCAAATTTCATCAATTGTTGGTACTTTTCATCCTTTAGAATCTCATTTACTTTAGCGCGTTCTACCTCAAATTCTGCTTTATTTTTATCATTTAATTTGAATGCTAAAATATTCATTTTATCAAAGGATTTCAAAGCAGCATTTTGTTCTGCAGATAATTTCGTAGCATCAATATTCAAAATGCTTGGCGATAAATCCAAGGCTATGAAATTCTTATTTTCTGTATTTTCTACAAAATACTTTTGTAGAGTGGGTTCGTTATTGCAACTTGAAAATAAAATACTTCCAATTATGGCAAGACTATAAATGTATTTCATCTTGATTATTTTTTACCTTTTGTTGCTTTTTTCAATTCGTCACCACCAGGAATTTTCATTTTATCGGTTAATACTGAAATTTCATTCAAATCAAAATCACCTGTTAAGGACATCAAAACCGTTTGATTTCCCTTAGAACTCCCTTCCATAAACATCAATAATTCTTTAATTTGCGAATCTTTAGCACCCGATCTTACTGATATTTTAATGTTTTTACCGTTATCATTCACACGCATTAATTCTTCCAAACCTGCAGATTTCATATATTTTTCTGAAGTTGCTTTCATTTCAGCCGTAACTCTCGTACTGTTCGTTGTAAACACTTTCAAATTATCCAATTTCTTGATTAAGTCCAAGTATTGCTGGGTATCTTTGTCTTTATTATCCATTTTGACACTTCCCATCATCTGAAACATTTTCTTGTTTACAATAACTGATGTTACGTCGTCTTGACCGTCAAATTTATCAAATGCTGCTTGTCCAAAAAAGAACGTTGGCAATAACATAATTACGAATACTACTATTGATTTTCTCATTATTTCTATTTATTAAAGTTATTTTTAAAAATTAAGTCTTTTGAGTACTGGTACTCGTTAATATATTTCACACTTTCTATTCCCACATTTACATTTTCAGACAATAAAGCCAACGCTTTTTGAGTTGCTGCGAAAGCCGCTTCAGGATTTTCATAGGTTCCTAAATCTTCTTTTTCAGTTGGCGAATGAAAATACGTAAAAGTGCTAATTCCAAGCAAAACTACAACAGAAGCCGCAATTGATAACCACATAACATTACGTTTTTTAGTTTGTAGTGGTAACTTATGCGAAGACTTTTGCTCTTTTGCTTCAGCGAAATAAACAAATAAAGGCGTGTAATGTTCCAAATGCTGCGCAACATCGGATGAAGAAAAGTATTTTTTTAATTCTAATTCTTCGGAACTGTTTGTTTCGCCTTGAAAGTATTTTTCTAAAATTATTTCTATTCTATTTGATTCCATAATCGTGTGTTTTTAACATAAACTCTCGTATCGTTTTCCGTCCTCTTGACAAGGCTACTCGAATTGCCGTTTCGTTCATATCCAATATTTTTGCAATTTCTTCAAACTCATATTGCTCAATGTCCCTCATTTGAATTATCATTCGTTGTTGTTCTGGCAATTGATTGATGACTTTTTCAACCCAGTCCAAACTATCTTTGTCTTCTAATTTCTTCTGTAAACTTGGTTCTCGATCAGTATAATTATCGTGAACCAGTTTTAAGTTCCCCGCTCTTTTTGATTTCAATTGATCCAAACAATAATTCTTAGTCATTGTCATTGCAAAAGCTTCTAAACTATTATAATTTCCTAAATCATCATTTTTATTCCATAATTTCAATAGCACTTCTTGAGTTGCATCTTCAGCTTCTTCAGTACTTACCAACAATCGTTTGGCAAGACGAAAGAGTTTATCTTTGAATGGCGTAATGGACTTTACAAACTCATTTTGATTCATTTACTTGTTTTTAGGCTATTATAAAAGGAAGACGATAATGGATTAATTTTGTTACACGAATAATTATTATTTTAGAATCATAATCACTTATTAATAGAAGTTTACAAATATAAGTCATACAGGCATAATTACAAACGCAGGAAGCATAATTACAAATGCGGGAAGCATAATTCTAAATGCGGGAAGCATAATTCTAAATGTGGGAAGCATAATTCTAAATGCGGTAAGCATAATTCTAAATGCGGGAAGCATAATTATAAATGCGGGAAGCATAATTATAAATGCGGGAAGCATAATTACAACCGCGGGAATCATAATCACAAATGCGGGAAGCATAATTACAAATGCGGGAAGCATAATTACAAATGCGGGAAGCATAATTCTAAATGCGGGAAGCATAATTACAAACGCAGGAAGCATAATTACAAATGCAGTAAGTATAAATTTAGATGGTGTAGCTATAAATATATCCGCAGTTTGGATAGTGTCATAAAAAAAAGCTGCTCAATTAAGAACAGCTTTTCATTATAATAAAAAAGTAATTTTTTTAAACGTATTACGATTTGAAATACTCTAAAGTATAAGTGTAAGTTCCTAAAGGATACACTTCAGAGAACAAACCGCTTCCAGTAACCACATTGTTTGTAAGTACTAAAGGATTAATATCAAAAGATGATATTCCACTTCTGAATGTTCTTCCATCTATGTAAGTTGTCATTTTATAATAACCCGTCATTCCTAAAGGTTTTGCAATAGTTATAAGTGCGTTAACACCCAAAGTTGTAAATGTTCCAGTGATGGCATACACTATTTTACCATCAATTGAAATTCCAGTTGATAGTTCAGTAGCAGAATATGCCTTTACTGGCGTTGTTGTAGTTCCAGAAGCACCAGTTCCTAGTGGCAACCATTTACCAAATTCAACAGTATCTGCAGGAAGAGCATTTGGTGGTACTTCTGTATCAAATCTAACAGGATTGTAAAAATAATAAAATCCTGGGCTAACTGAAGTTACAACTCCGTTATCTGCTTTTAGAGGCTGACCTAATCCGCCAAAAGGAGTTGTTGCCATTGTGGAACCAGTTGCTACATTATAAACAATCATTCCGTCTAATGCTGTAGGAAATGAAAACCAATTATCCGAAATAATAAACTGAAATTGAGTTAAGTTAGTAGAAGGAAAAGACAAACCTTTTCCAATGCTAGGGGAATTATTAGCACTAATGTCAAAACTTGAAGAGGCATCCAAAAACATGTTTTCATCTGTCACTCCAGGAGCCACAAGTTGATTACTTTTAACTTGAGCGGATGAACTAAAGATTATAGATAATAATAGAATAGCACTTAAAATTCTATTATTACTTTTTTTCGTAGTATTTAATGTTATATTTTTCATTTTATTTATTTAAATTATTTAATTAGTTATAAGAAACAGAATACCATTTTGTTCCATCGCTAAAATATTGTTTTCCGTGTATTTGGGTAACGGTCATAATACCAGTCCATTGAACATCTCCTGCTACTGTTACAGTACCTGCAGTTGACTTATTGTTCACAACAATAATAATCCTTCCTGCATTTGAAGCTGCAGCTGGGAGCGTAATAGTTGAAGTTGCCTCACTAACAATCATATAGTCATCGGGTAAAACAATGTATGTTGTCGCAGATCCAATATTTCGAACTTTTCCATAAAATGATTTAGTTTGAAAATTACCATCTACAATTGTTTTTGCAGTTCCAGTTGTAAAAGTAAGGTCATTATTATTTTGAGTTACTGTTCTAGCACCTGTTAATGTTCCGTTGTCAGTATATAAAGTTTTAGGTGTTACTTTAACCCAATTTGTTCCATCATTTGTGTACAAACCTGGAGTTACATCATTTGTTCCTGTAGTTGTAGTAGCTATGTTGTAAACTGTCATACCAGCTTTTTTCTGATCAAGTAATGTAACTGGATTAATTGCAATAAGTGGCAAATACGAAGTAGTACTTCTTAATTCAACACGTGGGTATAAAAGTCCTTTGGTTGTGCTTTCTAATTCTAATAATGAATTGGCATCAATGGTAGTTGGATTTGCACCAATTTTCAATTTATCAGAACCCATAATTCCAGTTCCACTACCTCCCGCTGTAAAAGTAAGGTTGTTGTTGTTCAAAGTAACCGTTCTATCACTTGTAATAGCTGCGTTGTCAGTATATAAAGTTTTATCAGCAGTTGGAGTTACTCGTATCCAATTAAAACCATCATTTACGTACAAACCTGGCGTTACATCGTTTGTTCCTGTTGTTGTAGTAGCTGTGTTGTAAACAGTCATACCTTCTTTTTTAATGTTAGGAAGTGTATCGCTTAAAGGCGCATACGAAGTAGTACTTGTTAAGGCAACACGTGGGTATAAAAGCCCTTGGTTTGTAGTTTCTAATTCCAATAATGAATTACCATCAATGACAGTTGGACTTGTTCCAATTTTCACTTGTGCTGTAGCTATAAAACCAGCTACTAAAGTAAGCGTTAAAAATATTTTTTTCATTGTATATTTATTTATTTTGTACAAAGTAAAGCTGCTTGTACTTCAGCATTAATATAAGAATTGTAGTGTGTTGCTTATAAAATTGTAGTTTGAGAGGTTTGTAATTTACCAATCAAGCAATTGTATTAGCAAGTAAGAGTAGGGGGAGGCCTATTGGCCCATTCGTTACTTCCGTAAATAAATACGGGAGTAACAAATGGATATTGGAATTTAGTAGATATCCGTTTTTTAGTCTTTTTATTAGTTAAATAAAAGTTTGTTATTGTAGTAAAACAGGAGTTTTTAGCTGGGTTGAAACTCTTTTTTAAACTTGTATTTGAACCAATTACTATTTTGTCTATTCCAATACCAAAGGAAGAAGCAAAACCATGGTTTTCAAGAGGCAAACTCGAGAAAGTTGCTTTTGGTTTTACAATTGCTACTGTTTTAACTTTGGTAGTTGAAAACATGTTTTTTATAGCTTTGCGACTTTGAATTTTACAATATGGAACAGCGGTAATTTTTATGTCGGAAATTGCTTCTTGAAGCGGTAGGTTTTTAGTAGTATTGATAATAGTGATAGTGCCTTTTACGTTTAGGGTATTGGCAACAGCCGAAAATTTAGATTTATCAAAAATCACAAACCCTTTTAAGTTGGTATCCGTCAAAGGTTTTATAGAAATTGTGTCATTCTCATGATTGCCATCTTCTTTATTGTATGCTAAAGCACCAACTGAAGTTATCAGAAAAGTGAAAAGAGTTACAATAAATTTTAAATTACACATCATAAAAGGATTCAATATGATGCAAACTTCATGTTATTTATCGGATATACAAAAGGCCAAGTAATAAGTGGTCATATATCGGAATAAGTGGTACTATTTTGGTATTTTCTGTTTTGGGTAGTGTGTAATTGGAAACCAAAACGTTCGTTCGGCTTTAAGACTTTATTTCTTTCGACTGATTTTTTTTAATCGCAAGGAGCGCTAAGGATTACGCTAAGTTAAATTAATTATGAGTTATGAATTATAAATTATAAGTTATGAATTATAAGTTATGAATTATAAGTTATGAATTATAAGTTATAAATTATAAGTTATGAATTATAAGTTATGAGTTATAAGTTATGAATTATAAGTTATGAGTTATAGACGTGTGGAATTATCATCTTTCCATTCGGTTTTAAGACTTTAAGACTTTCGACTATTTTTTTAGTCTTTTATCTCTTCGTCTATTATCTTTTGTCTTCTTTCGACTAATTCAAATTACCTTCCCATTCTCACTGAAGCTTCGTGTTGTTTTTTTGTATCCTCTGATAAAAGCTTATAAGTTGTTTTTTGTTCTTTATTTAATAAAATCATAATATCAAGGTCAGTTTTTTCTGAAATAGCCTTAATTTCACTGATTTTATCATCGTTTCCGCCTTCTTTTTTCATGACCGCATTTTGCTTTTTCATGCTTTCAGTAATGATATTGTTAATAGCAATTACTTGAAGTTCGTCTAATGTTAGCTGAGTTTTTAGTTTATCAACTATTTTATTTACAGTTTCTTCAATTGGACGTTCCTTTGGGGCAACGGGTTTGTTTTGATTACCCATTTGTTGGTTTTGTCCCCCCATTCGATTACTACCATAACCGCCTTGTCCGTAACCACCTTGTCCATATCCACCTTGCCCGTACTGAGCCAAAAGTGTTTGCATTGAAAATAATAAAAGTAATGAAGTAATAATTTTTAGTGTTTTCATTTAATTTGGTTGTTAGTTGTTGGTTGTTGGTTCAAGTCTGTGCTAATTTGTGAAATCTGTGTTTATATTTTTAAATCTGTGCATCAGTGACTATTTCTTTCGACTTTAAGACTTTCGACATTCGACTATTTAACAGGCTCCCCGTACAAATCAAATTCCGTTGCTTCAATAATTTTAATCATTACAAATTCACCTGTTTTTACGTAGTGTTTTGTAGCGTCTATCAAAACTTCGTTATCTACATCAGGGCTATCAAATTCGGTACGTCCCACAAAGTGACCGCCTTCTTTTCTGTCGATGATACATTTGAAAACCTGACCCACTTTTTCCTGATTCAAATCCCATGAAATTTGCGATTGCAATTCCATAATTTCTTCGGCACGAGCTTGTTTTACTTCGGCAGGAACATCATCTTCAAGTAAGTAAGCATGTGTATTTTCTTCGTGAGAATAGGCAAAACAACCCATTCTATCGAATTTCATTTCTTGAACAAAATCTTTTAATATCTCAAAATCTTCTTGTGTTTCTCCAGGATAACCAACGATTAATGTCGTACGAATTGCCATTCCAGGAACTGCAGCTCTAAAATCTTTCAATAATTTCGTCGTTTTTTCTTGAGTGGTTCCACGTCGCATTGATTTCAAAATAGAATCTGAAATGTGTTGCAACGGAATGTCAATATAATTACAAATCTTAGGCTCGCGCTTCATGATTTCCAATACATCCATTGGGAAACCCGTTGGAAAAGCATAATGCAAACGAATCCATTCAATACCTTCTACTTTTACCAAAGCTTCCAGCAATTCGCCAAGATTACGTTTTTTATAAATATCAAGACCATAATAAGTCAAATCTTGAGCAATTAATATCAATTCTTTAACGCCATTTTTCGCCAAGCCTTCTGTTTCCTTAACCAATTTTTCAATGGTTTGTGAAACGTGTTTTCCACGCATCAGCGGAATGGCACAAAAACTACACGGACGGTCGCAACCCTCGGCAATTTTCAAATAGGCGTAGTTTTTTGGAGTTGTCGTTAAGCGTTCCCCCAACAATTCGTGTTTATAATCAGCACCCAAAGCTTTTAGCAAAGCGGGCAATTCTGTAGTTCCAAAATACTGATCTACATTTGGGATTTCTTTTTCTAAATCGGGGCGGTAGCGCTCTGACAAACAGCCAGTAACAAAAACTTTATCTACAATTCCACGTGCTTTTTTATCGGCATATTCCAAAATCAT
>CANIFM010000041.1 GCA_947466955.1 Bacteroidota bacterium | reverse complement strand
TTATAGGAAAACAGGATGCCGTCTTCATCGGTAACAATCAATTCGTCGTTCACGACTTCTAAATCCACCCGAAGCTGCAAGCCGTCTTTATCGACTAAAACGCCCAATTCTTTCTTGATAACAATCAATTCGTTCAATGCCGAAACCAAGAAATGTCCAGATCCCACCGCTGGATCACATATTTTTATATCGTTGATCAACCCATTAAATTGTGCCTTGTCTTCCTTTTTATAATGGTGGTAGCAATAGGCTTGAACATCCTCAAAACTTTGAAAACCCTCTTTTTCGGGAGCCAAAGGACTGAATTTTTCTACCACAGCACGCCGAATCGTTTCCTTGCACATGTACATCGTGATGAAACTGGGCGTAAAAAAAGAACCGTCTTTGTAACCATTTATTTTTTCGAATATCAATCCCAGCACCGAGGCATTGATCAGGCGTTTGTTTTCTTCCTGAATGTCCTCGCCGCCTTCGCTCGTAAAATCATACGCATCCAGGAACGAGAAGAAATAGTCCAAGGTGTTTTTGCCACCCGTGTTTTTCTTGCCTTGATTGTCCTTGATTACTGTTGCCGAAAGTAGCGGCAATGGAATATTATCTTCTAATTGTGCTATGAAAAAAGTGTCGTGTTCTAAATCGGTAGGTTCAAAAAGGGAACTGTTTAGGTACGGAATTTTTGCAAAAAGCGTTTTCACACGGTCGATGCGTTCCTCTGGTTTTCGTGCCAATACCTGAAAAAACAAACTGTTCAGGTTGTCATAATCCTTTATCAAATCGGAATTTAAAAACGAATAACTTCGGTCGCCTTTGTGGTAGGTGATCAATTGTGCTTCTAATAATTTTAGAAACAAAATGCGGTTGACCCAAGTAATAACAAGCTCTAAGGCAATGTTAAACAGTTTTTCATCGTAGGTATCGCCATATTGTTTAGCATTTTGCAAGCGCGAAATTTTATCTAAACTGTCCAATTGTACAATGGCGTTTTCCAGCAACGAACCTGAGTTTCTGTCGCCCAACTTGTGCCGCTGAATTAGTTTTTTGCCGCCGTCTTTTATTTCGGTCAAGCCAATGATATGCAGCAGTTCGCCATAGAAATTCTTGTCTAAGGAGTTGCTATCGTTTGCAAATGACAATTTCAGCAAATGTTCTGGCGAAAGCAATTTGTAAAGTGCCACCAGCGGTTTGTCGTCTTCCTTATCCGAATTTCGTAAAGCTTTGTCGTACTTCCGAATATCGAAATAGGCAAATTCTACCGTGTGTTGCAACGCTTCGAGGAATGGTTTTGCAATGTCATTATAGAAAAAATCGGTTTTCTTGCTCGACAATCGTCCTTCTTCAAAATCGACAAATTGCTTTACAAAGGCTTTGTTTTCTGCAAATAGCTTGTTGAATAATTGTGCGTCAAAAACAAACCATTCGTAGATATTCGTTACCACAAGATGTTTTAACTCGGTATTTTTATGGGTAATGCGTTCCCGCAAATAATACAAAACCAGTTCTTGCAGGGCTTTTCCGTTGAGGTTTGCAGCGGTAATCATTTCGGATTTATTGCTGGGTGATTTTGCCTCAATGATAACGGCAACGGGAGTTGTGGCATCTTTGCCGTTATGAATTACCAAGTCGTTGCGTCCCTTAGTATTCACAGAATAGTTGGGGTCGTAATAGGTTTTCTTCAGGAAATCAATAACAAGGTTTTTATGAAATTCCTCGGTTTCTTTTTCGTTGATGGAGTTCAGAATCTGAATAAGATTCACTTTGAAGCATTCGAGAGGTTCTCGATTGGCTTTGATTTTCAAAAAGGCTTTGTTGAGCGCTTTCCGAGGTTCGAGTAATTGTAGGACCATTGATTAGCATAGAATAAATTTGAGGGAGATTAATAAATAAGTGTTGTTTCTAATTTTAATTTTTGCGCTTGTAATACTTTTTCAAAGCTATGGTAAAAAAGTGTTGGTATTACAAAATGTTTAAAATATGTTATTTTATTTGTTAAATCGGGGATTTGGGGATTAGTCTAATGAAAAGGTAACAATTCAATAAAATCCGATATAAAAATCAAGTTATAGACTCCAAACTTATAATTATAGCCTCAGAGTATCTAATTATAATGTTTGAGTATCTAATTATAGTGTTTGAGTATTTAATTATACTCTTTTAGTATCTAATTATAGTGTTTGAGAATCTAATTATAGTGTTTGAGTATCTAATTATACTCTTTTAGTATTTAATTATAGTGTTTGAGTATCTAATTATAGTGTTTGAGTATCTAATTATAGTGTTTGAGAATAAAACAGTACGCTAATAATGTAAACCCGATTGGTAGTATAATGATGCTTTTTTTGAAGTTCAGCGCCTAAATCGTACGAAAGCTAAAAACAAAAAACCCTAATAACTTAATTAATAAGTTATTAGGGTTTTTATTAGCAGAGAGAAAGGGATTCGAACCCTCGATATGTTGCCATATACACGCTTTCCAAGCGTGCGCCTTCAGCCACTCGGCCACCTCTCTATTTTGGTTTGCAAATAACTAAAAAAAAAGTCGGTTATGAAAGTTAAAACTTAGATTTTATGATAATTCTCCTCGAATTGATGTTTCAAATATAGTTTTGAAAACATTAGAGGCTACATTTTGCCCTAACATATACATTAATTTCGTAATTGCTGCTTCTGTAGTAATGTCTTTTCCTGAAATTACCCCAATTTTCTTAAGCAGTGTGCTTGTTTCATAGTGCCCCATACTCACGCTTCCGCCGGAACATTGCGTGACATTTATAATGTGTAAGCCACTTTTAATTGCTTTTTTAAGCAGCGAAATAAACCATTCATCCGTTGGTGCGTTTCCTGAACCATACGTTTCTAAAACAATTCCTTTGAGGTTTGGAATATTTAATATGGCAGCCAAAACCGTATCGTTGATTCCAGGAAACATTTTAATTACCGCTACATTATTATCTAAAGTGGTATTTATTTTAAGTTTTTTAGTACCTGATTTAGGTAATAAGAAAGGCGTATTTATTTTCAAATGCACACCCGATTCAGCCAATTCAGGATAATTTGGTGATGCAAAAGCATTGAAATGTTCGGCATTTATTTTTGTAGTTCTGTTGCCACGGTATAATTTATATTCAAAATAAAGTCCAACTTCAGAAATTACCGCTTTGTTTTTAGATTGTAAGGAAGCAATTTGAATTGCTGTTATAAGATTCTCTTTGGCATCTGTTCTCAAATCTCCAATTGGTAATTGTGATCCCGTAAAAATAACTGGTTTGTTAAGGTTTTCAAGCATAAAACTCAATGCTGAAGCAGAATACGACATCGTATCCGAACCATGCAAAACTACAAATCCATCAAAAGAAACATAGTTTTCTTCAATTATTTTAGCGATTTTAACCCAATGAATCGAATTCATATTAGATGAATCCATAGGTTTTTCAAATGAAATAGTTTCTATCTCACAATCCAACTGCTTTAACTCTGGGATTTTATTTAGTAATTTACTGAAATTGAAAGCCTTCAAAGCACCCGTCTCAAAATTTTTCATCATACCAATGGTTCCACCAGTATAAATCAAAAGTATTTTGGCTTTAGAAAACATCAGAAAACTTCATTTTATTGCCCACTGGATTGGCATACATTGCTAAGAAATTTTGTAACTCAATGGGATTTGAATTGTCAATTCGCATCTCTAATCTTCGTTCAAAAAGTAATTTTTCGTTTTCTGAATACAAATGAGCATGTTCGTTGGTATTATTCAAAATATCATACGCAATATAATTGGTTGGCCACAATTTGTAACTTTTCAATATTGATTCGTCAATGGTTTGTGCCAACGCTTGAATTTGTTTATTTGAGTTTTCAAATTCAGTTGCAATAGCATTTAATTCGGTATTGAGAATTTTTCCAACATGAATATGAATGCGTTTTTTCTGCCCCATAATTCCACTTAAAAGCGTCATGAAATCCTCGTTTTTTTCTTTAACGTAAACTTCATTGTTGGCTTCAGCTAATAACTGTGGAATTTTTAAAGCATCCGTGGGATCATATTCATAAGAAATGGAAACAGGAACAATCTTAATTTTCTTAAAATAATCCATCAAATTTTCTTCGTCTGAACCCATTGCAAGCATTTTTAAAACACCTGGATGTGTAGCATCATTTCCATCTTTTGTACGTCCTTCTCGCTGTGCAATCCAAACAGATCTATTTTCTCGCAATATTAATTGAGCAATATATTCTGCCAATAATTTTGAACTTTGCAATAATTCTCTTGGTGACAAACCTCGTTGAACTAGAAAATTTCTGTTCATCTTTGCCAATGTATTCATGAATGCTTTTTTTACCAAATTGTCGCCAATTGCAGAAGCAGTCATTACCAAGCCATTATCAAACAAACAAGCATTTAACAACGAAGTATCTAAAATAATATCGCGGTGATTGGATATAAAAAGGTAAGATGTATTTTTTTCTAAAGTTTCAAATCCTGAAGTTGTCAATCCTTCCGAACTCTTTTCTAATACTTTTTTAAGAGAGTGGTAAATGAAATTACATTGAAAATCTCGAATAGAATGTGTTTTTCTGAGTTGTTCTTTCCAAACGGCATCTTCAACTTCTGGAAATGTAAAATTCATTAATGCCTTCATCATCGGATGGTTCACTGTATCTTGAATGGCTGCATTTATTTCAGCATCATAAAAGGGTCGTATTGAATCGAATTTTGACATTTAGTTTTAGTTTTATTCACAAAAGAACGAAATTTTTATTGATTTCATTCTTATTATATGATTAAATCCCAAAAATGGTTTTGGAATTTTCGGTGGTTTGCGTTGCTATTTCTTCAGATGAAACCCCATAAAGTGACGCTAATTTATCGACAACATTCACAATATAGCTGCTTTCATTTCTTTTTCCTCGAAATGGAATCGGTGCCAAATAAGGAGAATCGGTTTCTAAAACGATGTGTTTCAACTCGATTTGGTTGATAAACTGATCTATTTTTCCGTTTTTGAAAGTTACCACGCCGCCAATTCCGAGTTTCATATTATACGAAATGGCTTGTAATGCTTGCTCATAAGTTCCAGAAAAGCAATGAAAAATACCAAATAAATCTTCTGATTTCTCCACTTCCAAGATTTCAAATATTTCATCAAAAGCATCGCGACAATGAATAACGATTGGTAATTTATTCTGTTTTGCCAATTGAATTTGCCTTCTAAAAGCAAGTTGCTGTTCCTTGAGATGGGTTTTATCCCAATACAAATCAATTCCGATTTCGCCAATAGCCACAAATTTTCTAGAAGCCAATTCCTGTTCTACAATTTGCAATTCTTCCAGATAATTATCTTTCACATACGTTGGGTGCAAACCCATCATCAAAAACACATTTTCAGGATAATTGGCTTCCAAAGTATACATTTTTTGAATGCACGAAGAATCAATTGCGGGAATAAAAAAACGAGTTACACCAGCATTTATGGCACGTTGCATCATTTCGTCACGGTCAATGTCGAATTCTTCTGAATATAAATGGGTGTGCGTATCGGTGATTATCATCTTACTAAATTGAGCGTTGCAAAGTTAGCGTTTTGATTCGTTTGATTTATATTTCAAACAAAAAATCCCGTTTAGTATTGAAACTAAACAGGATTTTTTTCTTTTGAAGCACACATTTTATTTTTTCTTTCACTATTCCACCCGCCATTCGCTGTATCTCTTGTGGCGAACACCGCCACAAAAGGATGCCGCTACTGTCTGGGCTAGAAATCACGTTTATATTTTCATAGTAAATTTCTCAATTACAGTGTAATATGAAAGGATTGACTTCGTCGAATTTCATTTCGCAAAGGAAATTAGATAGTTCATAACTTTCCTAACAGAAACATTATTAGATAAATAATTAAAAATAAAGCAGAAAAAACAATTAATACTATTCCTTTATTTCTATAATAAGAATTAAAATTATTTTTCATCTTACTTTGACTAATAACTAGAGAATCTTTGCTTTTGTTTAAGGAATTTCTATAAATTATTATACCAACGAATAACATAAAAAAACATGTCATTAATAGTTGATTTGGATAGGCGTTATTTTCCATTTCTATAGTTTAAAAAAAATTACGAATTAATAATTGTGTAAAAAAGAGACTCACTAAATAAAAACTAAATCTATTTATGCCACACGAAAGGATTGACTTCGTCGAATTTCATTTCACAAGGGAGTGATGATAAAAATACATTACTCTCTAAGTATTTCAATCTTTCGTTTTTCTATAATTTTATCTATCTGAAGTATCGTATCTTTTCTCCAAGTTGCATCTACAATAAAGAGTATTTCTCTATTTTTCTTTGTGCCATTTGGAAAAAAATATACCTTTTGTCCAACATCTAAACTTACCCCACTGTTTGATTTAGGGTTTAAATTAGGATTCATAACACCCGGAATATTTAACGGGATAGATTTGAAAGACCCATTATGGAAAGTCATCGGTATATTTTGTGCATTTAAGTTCGCAAAAAAGAAACTAACAATTAATAGTAGTGATAATTTTTTCATTTACAGTTATTTTTAGGATTTAATCAAAACTATAAATATATGTTTTGAAACCATTTCATATTAACAAATAATTATTATTAAAAAACAAAAAAGACTTCACATCTCTGTAAAGTCTTTTCTTTATTAACCCACAATCCAGCACAAAATTAAATTTGACGAAGTCAATAACTCCTTTTTGCCCTAAATGCGCAACATAAAATTTGGCTTACTTTTTATTTCTTTAAAACTTCATTTAAGAAGATTTTCATATGTTCCCATGAACGTTTGGCTGCCTTTTCATTATAAGCCGCGCCTTTTGAATTGTCTGTTCCCGCTTCAGGATTGGTAAAGGAATGAACAGCATTCGCATAATAAATCATTTGCCAATCTGCTTTTGTGTTTTTCATTTCTTGCTGAAAACTTGCAACTTCTTCTTTTGATTCATAAGGATCATCGGCTCCGTGACAAACTAATACGGGAGTTGTTATTGGTTCTAAAGTTCTTGTTGCGTCTCTTCCCAATCCACCGTGAAAGGACACAACGCCTCTTAGATTCAAATGACCTCGCGCAGATTCAAGCGCTCCAGTTCCGCCAAAACAATAACCAATTACCACAATATTATCAGGATTTGCTCCAGCAAGAATTAATTGTTTCAACGCCAAAGAAATACGTTTTTGATATTCCAAGTAATTCGTTTTATAATATCCTGCTTTTTGTCCTGCTTCAGAATAGTCTTTTGGGTAATTCCCTTCTCCATAAATATCAGCTACAAAGGCATAATATCCTAATTTAGATAGATTTTCAGCAGTGTCTTTAGAAAGTGTATCAATTCCCATCCAAGCCGGAAGTATAAGTATTCCTGGTTTTTGTTGACTTGTTGCTTTTGGCTGAATACTAAAACCGTTCAAAACTTGTGTGCCATCATTATATTTTACAGGTTTCAACTGAGCAAAAGAAGTGATAGAATAGCAAAGTAATGCTATAAATAAGTAATTTAAATTTTTCATAGGGTTGTTTTTTTACAAATATCAGAAATTACCAAACAAAGACCTATTTATATTTCTTAAACATTTATTTAAAATTATTTAAATGGAAATAAATAATAATCTCGAACATTATTTATTGTGGTTTTTCAGAAATTTAAAGTGCAAATCCATTTATAAAAATTATTACAGAACAAATAAATCGTTCCAATAGTAGGAATTTACTAATCCATCGGCTATAAAAATCATTTCCTACCGTAAAATTTTATAAAAGATATACGGCAATTACTAAAAAGATGTACGACTCTTATACAAAAGATGTACGGCTTTTATATAAAAGCCGTACATCTTTTTGGTTTATAATCCGCACAAAATTATTTTATAGTAAGGTAATCGTTTTTTTGTACTGCAGTTGTATTGAAAAAAACATGGAAATTAATCTAAATGCGATAACCTTTTAAATAGCAACGAAAAATCCCGTTTAGTATCAACTAAACGGGATTTTATATTTTTAAGTAATTGAAAGCTTTTACAATTCAAACGCTTTTTTAGGATTGTTGTCACACAATAATTCCAGTGGGTTTTCTAAGGCTTCTTTAACAGCAACCAAGAACCCAACTGACTCACGTCCGTCAATGATTCTGTGGTCGTACGATAATGCAACATACATCATTGGGTGAATTTCAACTTTACCATTCACAGCAATTGGACGCTCAATAATATTGTGCATTCCTAAAATTCCTGATTGTGGTGGGTTGATAATTGGCGTACTCAACATACTTCCAAAAACACCGCCATTGGTAATCGTAAATGTACCGCCAGTCATATCGTCAACGGTAATTTGTCCGTCACGTGCTTTTATGGCTAATCTTTTTATGTCTGCTTCAATTCCTCTGAAAGTTAAGTTTTCGGCGTTGCGAACTACAGGAACCATTAATCCTTTTGGACCAGAAACGGCAATTGAAATATCGCAAAAATCGTAGGCAATTTTATAATCACCATCCATCATTGAGTTTACATCTGGGAATAAAGCCAAAGCTCTGGTTACCGCTTTTGTAAAAAATGACATATAACCAAGTCCAATTCCACCGTGCTTTGCTTTGAATGCATCTTTGTATTCATTACGCAACGTGTTAATTGGCGTCATATTTACCTCGTTGAAAGTAGTTAACATTGCCGTATCGTTTTTCGCAGCAACCAATCTTTCCGCTACTTTACGACGCAACATTGATAATTTAGTTCTTTCAGAACCACGAGAACCACCTGTTGGTGTTCCCATAGAAGGCACTGCATTTACAGCATCATCTTTAGTAATTCGTCCATCTTTTCCAGTTCCGATAATATCAGAAGGTTGGATGTTTTTTTCGTCTAATATTTTTCTCGCTGCTGGTGAAGGCGTTCCCGATGCATACGAAGCAGGAGCTTGTACAACAACTGGTGCCACTTTAATTTCTTCTTTTTTTACTTCAGTAACTTTTTCAACAGCTTCTGTAGTAGTTCCCCCTTTGGGGGCGGAGGGTTTTCCATCAGTATCGATGTGGCAAACAACTGCGCCAACGGCAACTGCATCGCCTTCTTCGGCTTTTAATGTAATGATTCCGCTTGCTTCTGCTGGTAATTCAAGGGTTGCTTTATCAGAATCTACCTCAGCGATTGCTTGGTCTTTTTCTACATAATCGCCATCTTTTACTAACCAAGTTGCAATTTCAACTTCTTTTATTGACTCTCCCGGTGAGGGAACTTTCATTTCTAAAATCATAATTTTTTGTTTAAGGTTTGATTTGTTTAAAGTTTAAAGTTCTATAACAGAAACTTTAAACCTTAAACTTTAAACTATTTTCTAATCTAAATAAATCTTTATCAAAGACCATTCGGATTGCATCTGCGTGGCGGCGTTTGGCTCTTGTGTAACTTCCTGATGCTGGTGCGGCGTAGGCTCTTAATGATGCCAATCTCCATTTTACCAAGTCAAAATTCATTAACATAAAGCTGTAAGCTCCCATATTTCTTGGCTCTTCTTGCGCCCAAACATAATCGTCGGCGTTTGGATATTTCGCAATAATGGCTTTTAATTGTTCTACTGGCAAAGGAAATAATTGCTCGATTCTGACAACGGCAACGTCTTTTCGACCATTATTTTCTCTTTCGGCAGTGATGTCGTAATAGAATTTTCCGGTACAGAAAACCAATGTTTTTACGCCTGATTTTTCTACGGTTTCGTCGTCAAAAGTCTCTTGGAAACTTCCTTTTTCGAAATCTTCAATTGGCGAAACTACTCTTGGATCACGCAACAAACTTTTTGGCGTGAACACAATTAGCGGTTTACGGAACGTTGTTTTCATTTGTCTTCTTAGCAAATGATAGAAATTTGCAGGTGTCGAACAATCGGCAACATACATGTTATTTCGTGCGCAAAGTTGCAAATAACGCTCCATTCTTGCAGAGGAATGTTCGGCTCCTTGGTTTTCATATCCGTGCGGTAACAATAGTACAATTCCGTTTTGATTGTTCCATTTGTCTTCGCCACAAGAAATGTATTGGTCTAACATAATTTGGCAGCCATTGCTGAAATCTCCAAATTGTGCTTCCCAGATTGTTAGTGTTTTTGGACTTGCCAAGGCATAACCATAATCAAATCCTAAAACGCCATATTCTGATAAAAGGGAATTGAAAACATTGAATTTTCCTGTTTTCCCTTGAATATTATTAAGTAGGATTACTTCTTCTTCTGAATTTTCTACTTTCACGACAGCGTGACGGTGAGAGAATGTTCCGCGTTCCACGTCTTGACCTGAAATACGAACATTGAAACCTTCTTGCAAAAGCGAACCGTAAGCCAAATGTTCCGCCATAGCCCAATCTAACTTGTTGGTTTCAAAGAACATAGTCTTTCTATCGTTTATTAATTTTTGAATTTTACTAATAAACTTTTTGTCTGCTGGCAAATTACAAACTGCATTTGCAATATTTGTAAGTCCTTCTTTTGGATAGGAAGTGTCGAATTTTTCAAGCATTTGAACGTTGGTAACTTGCTCGTAACCCAACCATTCGTTTTGCATAAATGGCGTAATTATAGTCATCTCTTTTTTGCGAGATTCTTCTAAATTTACTTCTAATTTTGCTTTGTATGCTGTTTCTAATGTTTTGATGAAATTGGCATCAATTACACCTTCTTCAATCAACTTTTCAGTATAAATATCTCTTGGATTTTTATGACTTGCAATGATTTTATATAATAATGGCTGCGTAAAACGAGGTTCGTCACCTTCATTATGACCGTATTTTCTATATCCTAATAAATCGATGAATACGTCGCTTCCAAACTGCATTCTGTAATCCAATGCAAATAACATTGCGTGAACAACAGCTTCTGTATCATCTGCATTTACGTGTAAAACGGGTGATAACGTTACTTTTGCAACATCGGTACAATAAGTTGAAGATCGCGCGTCTAAATAATTGGTTGTAAATCCAACTTGATTATTGATGACAATGTGAATAGTTCCGCCAGTTTTGTAGCCATCCAATTGTGCCATTTGAATAATTTCATACACAATTCCTTGTCCAGCAACTGCGGCATCACCGTGAACGGCAATTGGCAATACTTTCGAGAAATCGTCTGGGAAATATTTATCTTGTTTTGCTCTGGTAATTCCTTCAATTACAGCTCCAACAGTTTCCAAATGTGATGGATTTGGTGCTAAATTTAAATTGATGTGTTTTCCAGTTCTTGTTTTTTTATCGGAAGTTAAACCCAAATGGTATTTTACATCGCCGTCAAAATATTCTTGGTCGTAATCTTTTCCGTCAAATTCAGAGAAAATATCCTGAGTTGATTTTCCGAAAATATTCGCCAATATATTCAAACGCCCACGATGCGCCATTCCCATTACGAATTGTTCCACGCCTTTTTCGGCAGCAGCTTCAATTAATGCATCTAAACCTGCAATTATTGATTCTCCACCTTCAAGCGAGAACCGTTTTTGTCCTACATATTTAGTATGCAAGAAGTTTTCGAAAGAAACGGCTTCGTTTAATTTGGTTAATATTACTTTCTTTTCATCAGAAGTGAACGTTGGCGTATTGTCATTAAGTCCTAATTTCTTCTGAATCCAATCAATAACTTCTGGTTTTCGGATATACATATATTCTACACCAATAGATTGGCAGTAGATTTTATCCAAGTGAATTATTATATCAGATAAACTGCAAGGGGCGATATTAATCACTTTTGCAGCATCAAAAACCGTGCTTAAATCGGATTGACTTAAACCATAATTCTCAATTTCTAATGTTGGGGAATAGGTTCTTCTATCGCGAACTGGATTTGTTTTGGTAAACAAATGTCCTCTTGTTCTATAAGCTTCAATTAATTTTAATACTTGAAATTCTTTATGAAGTTTTGCTGAAATTTCACTGAAATCTTGCCCTTCAGAAGAAGTCGAAAGCGTTACATCGGAAGCGCTTTCTCCATTTGAAGAACTAATTCCAAAGTCGAAACCTTGAAAAAAACTTCTCCACGAAGGCTCAACGCTATCGGGATTTTCTAAATATTGATCGTATAGCTGTGCAAAAAACTCTGTGTGTGCTGCATTTAAAAAGGAAAACCTATCCATAATTTTGTTGAATATCCTGATTTGTAAAATAGTTACGCAAAAGTACAATAAATGAAATATAATATTAAATAATTTGGATACTTTTATGTTTTATTAATCAAATTTTAAAAATCAATACGAAAATCGCACTTTTTAACAGTTCCAAAAAGCAATTTGCCATTTTTATTAAATTCGTTTTCAATTATTTGACTTTTTCAAAACAGTTCTGATTTTACCACAATATACAATGCACGAAAAAGATTAATTCAGAAATCGCCCACTTATTTCAATATTCGCCCACTTATTACTTGGTGTTTTAGAATCCGAAATAAGAAATATAATTTTGTTTAAAATAATACTAACCTATTTAGTATTCAAACTAAAAATTACAAATTTAATTCCTTGAAATATGGATTTATTCTGTAATTATTGTATTTGGATAACCATTTTAACTTAATTAAAACACACCATGAAAAAAATCATTATCAATTTATCCTTAATTTTATCCTTCGTAGTTTCTCCATCGCAAAACATATACACCTACGGATTTGATGGCACTACAGCAGATTTCACAACAAATGGATGGCAAAGAACAAATTTAAGCAATCCAATTAATCCAACTATTCTATGGTCAATTCCGTCATCGGTTCCGGGAACATTTAATGGGACGTCAAATAGTGGAAGTAACACCTCTTTTGCTTTAGTTAATTTTAATAGTGTGACTGCATTATCTTCGGGTACAATTAGTAACTGGCTTATTTCACCAGTTGTAAAAATAAAAAATGGAGATGTTGTAACTTTTTACACTCGAATTGGAAGAAATGGAACTCCTATTCACGCTGATAATTTAGAATTAAGAATTAGTTCAAATGGTTTAGGCACTATCAATCCAGCTGGAAGTGAGAATGATTTAGGAAGTTTCACAACATTGGCTGTTTCTGTAAATCCAAACTTAGATTTAACTAGTTATCCCTTATCTTGGACACCTTATAGCTATACCGTTTCAGGGATTCCGGAAGAAACCGATTGTAAAGTTGCATTTAGATATTTTGTTCCAAACGGGGGACCAAATGGAATTAATTCTGATTTAATTGGAATTGATACTTTTTCAATAGTCCGTACTTTAAATACAAATGATTTTTTTATAAGCAATTTTCAAGTATATCCAAATCCTTCAAAAGAGGTGTTAAATATTAACAATATCAATAACATTAAGATAAATTCTGCACAAATCACCGATTTGAATGGCCGATTAGTAAATGAAATCCAAATTAATGGGAATCCAAATTATCAAATCAATATCAATTCACTTTCAAATGGTGTTTACTTCTTGAAAATAAATACCGATATGGGAATTGGAGTTTCAAAAATTATTAAACAATAACATATAATATTGTTAAATTTCAAATTAAATTTGGTAGAATGAAATTTAGTTCGGTAGTTTGTACTTCAAATAAGAACAAAATGAAATTTACTATTTGCATGATGTGTTGTATGATGTCGGAATCTTCCGCAGAGACAGCTATTGTGTAATTTTAAATTCTTAAAATATATCAATTAAAGCCTCTGCAAATCGCAGAGGTTTTTTTTTACAATAAAATTAAAATTCTAATAATGAAAAATTCGATTTCAAATAAAATGATGATGTGTTGTATGATGTGCTTCTGCGCACCACCCAAATATTGCCAAAAGTGAAAGAGAAACTCTCAATTATAGTTCAAACTATAAGCCCTTTTGGAACCAACCAAAAGGGCTTTTTTTATTTAAATCAAGTAACAATTAAATTTTACAAATAACCATTAAATCAATTAAAATGAGCACACAAAAATTTGCAACAAACGCATTACACGCAGGGCACGACGTTTCGAAACACGCAGGAACGAGAGCCGTGCCAATTTATCAAACTACATCCTATGTTTTCAATAACTCGGATCACGCTGCCAATTTATTTGGACTTGCAGAAGCAGGTTTCATTTACACCCGTTTGAACAATCCTACAAACGACATTTTGGAGCAACGTTTAGCCGCATTAGAAGGCGGAATTGCCGCAGTGGTAACCGCTTCTGGAACATCTGCAATTGCAACAGCCTTGTTGGTTTTGCTAAAATCGGGCGATCACATTGTAGCTTCCAACAGCTTGTATGGCGGAACTTACAATTTATTGAAAGTGACTTTGCCAAGATTAGGAATCACAACCACATTTGTAGATCCTTCAAATCCTGAAAATTTTGCGGCTGCTGCCAAAGAAAATACGAGAGTGTTTTTTGCAGAAACTTTAGGAAATCCAAAATTAGACGTGCTTGATTTAAAGAAGATTTCGGCTGCTGCCAAAGCCTTCAAAGTGCCTTTTATTGTGGACAACACAGTTCCGTCACCGTATTTATTGAACCCAATTCAATTTGGTGCCAACATTGTAATTCATTCTTTGACGAAATATATTTCTGGAAACGGAACTTCGTTGGGAGGTGCAATTATTGATGCTGGAACATTTGATTGGAGTAGCGGAAAATTCCCAGAATTTACGGAACCATCGGCTGGTTATCACGGGTTGATTTATCACGAAGCTTTAGGAAATGCAGCATTTATTGCGAAAGTTAGAATTGAAGGTTTGCGCGATTATGGAGCTGCTTTGAGTCCGTTGAATGCATTCCAAATTATTCAGGGTTTAGAAACTTTACCTATTAGAGTTCAAAAACACAGCGAAAACGGATTGGCTTTAGCCGAATGGTTGGAAACGCAAGAAGAAGTAGCTTGGGTGAATTATCCCGGATTAAAATCAAGTAAATATTATGCTTTAGCGCAAGAATATTTGCCAAAAGGACAAAACGGAATTGTGACTTTTGGATTAAAAGGAGGTTTTGAAGCAGCTAAAAAAGTGGCAGATCAAACCAAATTATTTTCTTTAGTTGCTAATATTGGAGACACAAAATCATTGATTATTCACCCAACAAGTACAACGCACCAACAATTATCTGAAGAAGAACAAATTGCAACGGGAGTGACTAAAGATTTGATTCGCTTGTCTGTTGGGATTGAAGATATTGAAGATTTAAAAGCCGATTTGAAAGCCGTTTTTGCAACTATAAATAAAACGCAATTGGTATAATATTGTTTAAAAACTGCCTTTGAATTTCAGTAGAATCAAAGGCAGTTTCTAAAATTAATTTTCAAAACATATAGAAAATGAAACGCATAGTTATTCAAAATTGGGAATTAGAAAACGGTAAAATTCAGAGGGAAGTTTCCCTTTATTATCATCTTTTTGGACAAAAATTAGGAACTGCTCCAATCGTTTTGGTAAATCACGCACTAACAGGAAACTCACAAGTGGCTGGAAAAAATGGCTGGTGGAATGATTTAATCGGTGAAAACAAAACAATTGATACTGATTATTATACTGTTTTGGCTTTCAATATTCCTGGAAATGGATACGATGGAGATTTTGAAAATTTAGTTCCTAATTACAAAGATTTTTCCGCTAAAGATATTGCTGCTCTTTTTTGGGAAGGCATAAAAGTGCTTAAAATTGAGTCGCTTTTTGCGGTAATTGGAGGAAGTTTGGGCGGAGGAATTGCCTGGGAAATGACCGCATTAAAGCCCGATAAAATAGAAAATCTAATTCCGATTGCTACTGATTGGAAAGCTACCGATTGGGTAATTGCCAATGTTTTGGTTCAAGATCAAATTCTAAATAATTCGCAAAATCCTATTGCAGATGCCCGTTTGCACGC
>CANIFM010000040.1 GCA_947466955.1 Bacteroidota bacterium | reverse complement strand
TTAGATCCTTTTCAAGGCGCTCTAAATTATGGTGCTTATTGGGATGATTTACCAGAAGTTATTATCGTTGGAATTACACAAAACAAAAAAGACGAACGCTATACAGATTGTACTTTTGACCCAGAAACAGGTTTGCCAGAAGGAAAAGGCGAACATTTCTTTGAATTTATTGGTCAAGAATTACTACCATATATAGAAAAAACATACCGAATTGCGCCATTTAAAATAATCGCTGGACACGATGTTACTGCGGGTTTTTTAAATTTTTATTTATACAAAGACCAACCATTATTCAATGCTTATATTTCGCTAAGTCCAGAATTGCCAACTCGAATGGAACAAATAATCCCACAGCGATTGTCATCTATAAACCAACCGATTTCCTATTATCAAGCAACTGCTGATGGTGATTTAAAGGCGACTCAAGAAAGAATTATACAGTTGGATAGTGCTGCCACAATAATAAAAAAACCAAATCTAAATTACCTTTTTGATAATTTTAAAGGCGCCTCTCATTACTCTCTTGTTTTGCATGCGATTCCAAATGCATTGTATCAATTTTTTGGAGTGTATCAACCTATTTCAGTTTCAGAGTTCAATGAAAAAATCGCAATTCTTCCCTCTGGTTATGTAAAATACCTTGAAAATAAATACGAAATAATCGAAAAATCATTAGCGATTAAAATGCCTATTCGTATTAATGATTTCAAAGCAATTGAAGCGGCTATTATAAAAAACAAAGCCTACGATGAATTTGATGCATTGTCTAATTTGGCTCAGAAAAATTATCCAAAAAGCATGCTTGCAGAATATCATTTGGCATTAATGTTTGAAAAAAAAGGGGATTACAAAAAAGCAATAAAATATTATATAGCTGCTTATCAGAAAGAAGAAATAGGGGGGTTAACCAAGGATATGATGATTGACAAATCAGATGATTTAAAGAAAGGGTTTACTAAAAACGGCAAAGAAATTAAAACAGAAACAGAAACACCAACTCAAGAACCACCTTCAGAACCAATTCAAGAAGAAAAAAAACCATAATATGGCTAAAGTAAAAACCTCGTTTTTTTGTCAAAGTTGCGGCACACAATATTCTAAATGGCAGGGGCAATGCAACGCTTGCAAGGAATGGAATACCATTGTAGAAGAAATTATCCAAAAGGAGGAAAAAGTAGGTTGGAAACCAACAACTTCTGAAGTTAAAAAAGTTTCCAAACCTTTAAAAATTAAAGAAATTGATTCTACACTTGAAATCCGAATGGATACTTGTGATGGTGAACTAAATCGAGTGCTTGGAGGCGGAATTGTACCTGGTTCTTTAATCCTTTTAGGCGGTGAACCTGGAATTGGAAAAAGCACTTTATTACTTCAAATTTCATTGAAATTACCTTACAAAACCTTATACGTTTCTGGCGAAGAAAGTCAGAAACAAATAAAAATGCGTGCCGAAAGAATCACACCAAATGGGGATAATTGTTACATATTAACAGAAACAAAAACGCAAAATATTTTTCGTCAAATTGAGGAAATTCAGCCTGAAATTGTAATTATAGATTCCATACAAACGTTACATACCGATTATATTGAATCTGCTGCGGGAAGTATTTCTCAAATCCGAGAAACAACTGCCGAACTTATAAAATTTGCCAAAGAAACAAATGTTCCAGTGATTTTAATTGGACATATTACCAAAGATGGAAATATTGCAGGCCCAAAAATTTTGGAACACATGGTGGATACTGTTTTGCAATTTGAAGGAGACAGAAATCACGTATATCGAATTTTACGTTCTTTAAAAAACAGGTTTGGTTCTACTGCGGAAATTGGAATTTACGAAATGCAAGGAACAGGATTGCGAGAAGTTGCCAATCCATCAGAAATTTTGATTTCTCATAATGACGCCACGCTTTCTGGAACCGCAATTGCTTCAACTTTAGAAGGAATGCGTCCTTTAATGATTGAAATACAGGCTCTTGTGAGCAGTGCGGTTTATGGAACGCCACAACGAAGCACGACAGGATATAACGCCAAAAGACTTAATATGATTTTGGCAGTTCTTGAAAAAAGAGCAGGATTTCATTTGGGTTCCAAAGACGTTTTTCTAAATGTAACTGGTGGACTTTCTGTTGATGATCCCGCAATAGATTTGGCAGTTGTTGCCGCAATTTTATCATCAAATGAAGATATCGCCATTGGGAAAGATTTTTGTTTTGCCGGTGAAGTCGGACTTTCGGGAGAAATACGCCCAGTTAACCGAATTGAACAACGCATCCAAGAAGCCGAAAAATTAGGTTTCTCAACTATATTTGTATCTAAATACAATAAAATTGCAATGAAAAATACGTTCATCAATATTAGAATGGTGGCGAAAATTGAAGATATTGTGAGCGAATTATTCGGATAATCCAATGCGAACAAAAAAACAAAAAGTCCTACTTTTTCTAAAATGCCTTGCCGTATTTATTGCGCTAAGTTTTGTGCTGCTTTTTGTTTTTCGCAACGCACTTTTGCAAAAAGCAATCACGAAAATTGAAAGCAAATTAGCAACAGATTATGCCACCAAACTGACCATCGGAAAAGCACAATTTGATGGCATTTCAGGAATAGAATTACAGAATATAAATGTTGTTCCCAATCAAGCAGACACTCTTTTATCGGTAGCAAAAATCAAAACCAAAATCAATCTTTTTAAACTGATTATTGGAACCGTTCAATTGGAAGGATTGGAAATGAATAATGGATTTGTTCAGTTGGTAAAAAATAAAAATGGGCGCAATTTTGAAGCTTTTTTAAAACACAATAACGACGATAATTCCACTTCCGAAAATCGTAATTATGCAAAAACGGTATATCGTTTACTTTCAAAAATATTGAATTTAGTTCCAACAGAAATGCATCTCGAAAATTTGTCTTTTCGGATGGACGATATGGGACGAAAAGTGACTTTTGACATGAGTCAATTGCAATTGAAGGAAGAAGTTTTAGTAACTTCAATTAACGTTAAAACAAATACTTTTTCGCAAATTTGGAACATAAAAGGAATTGCCAATCCAAGAGATAAAACCGCAGATTTGAAGTTCTTCAACGGCGATAGTTCTAAAATAAAAGTGCCTTATATCGACGAGCGTTTTGGCTTATTTTCCAGCTTTGACAGCATTCATTTGAACGTTGCAAAAATTGAAATGGAAAGCGGAGAATTGCACATTGATGGTTTCACTTCCATTGTGAATTTAACCGTAAATCAACCTAAAATTGCTACAAAAGATGTCGTTGTAAAACAAGCTCGTTTTGATTATCATTTGTTGTTTGGCGAACATTTTATGGCAATTGATAGCAGTTCAACTATTCAAATGAACAATGTCAAAATCCATCCATTTGCGGAATACAATACCGAAGAAGACACGGTTTATAAACTTCGCATTGCCATTCCAAAGATGAAAGCGCAGCAATTTATCACTTCCTTGCCACAAGGATTATTTTCCCATTTTGAAGGCATGGAAACTGAAGGAAATTTCGATTATAAATTGGATTATAAATACGTAAAAAACAAACCCAACCAATTGGTTTTTGAAAGTAAATTAACCAAAGAAAATCTGAAAATTATCAAATATGGCGAGGCGAATTTATCCAAGTTAAATTCGGAATTTACGTATCGAGCCCTAGACAAAGGTGTCTTGCAACGCCCGATTATTGTTGGGAGCTCCAATCCGAATTTCACGCCTTTAAATCAGATTTCACCCTATTTACAAAAGTGCGTTTTAACTTCCGAAGACCCTTCTTTTTTCTCACATCGTGGCTTTATAAATGATGCGTTCAAGCAATCGATTTTGAAAAATATTCGCACCAAAAAATTCTCCCGCGGCGCAAGTACCATAAGCATGCAATTGGTAAAAAACGTTTTTCTAACCCGTGAAAAAACACTTTCCCGAAAATTAGAAGAGATTTTATTGGTTTATATTTTAGAAAACAATCACATTTCAAGCAAAGAACGCATGCTCGAAGTCTATTTTAATGTGATAGAATGGGGGCCAAATATCTATGGAATTGGCGAAGCGGCAAACTTTTATTTCAATAAAACCCCTGCTAATTTAACCCTAAAAGAATGTTTGTTTTTGGCTTCAATTGTTCCAAAACCCAAAAAATTCATGTACGAATTTAACCCCGATGGATTTTTGAAAGCTATAGAAAATAAAAAGCAGCAATTTATTAGTAATTTGATGTTACGCCGCGGTCTTATTATGCCTGACGACACAATTGGACAGAATATCCCCATGTCAATTTCTGGAAATGCCCGTGCTTTTTTGAAGTTCAAAGTGCAAGATTCCATCCCAAGCGATTCCACATTAACAGAAGAATTTTAGCTTATTTTTTTTGGGCGTGCCCTCGTTTTGAACGTTTCTATGAACTACAATTTTTTCGTTAAACTCGGTCGGGCATTCCGCTGCAATCTTTGTTCCACTTCGTTCCGCAAAGGATTTCCGCTGCAATCCCTCACGCAATACTCTATAAATATATAAATTTAGGAAAAGCAAATAATATTTTGAAATGCAAGTCAAGCTTTATCGCTATTGTCCCTATCGGAAAATATCTTATTTTTGCATAGATTCTGAACGCGTTTCAAGAATTTTTAAAAAACAATTATGATACAAAATCCAAAAAGATATACAATTACCGCAGCATTGCCTTACACGAATGGTCCAATTCATATTGGTCATTTGGCGGGTGTTTATGTGCCTTCGGATATTTATTCACGCTATTTAAGATTGCAAGGTAGAGACGTTTTGTTCGTTTGCGGAAGCGATGAACACGGGGTTGCTATTTCAATGAAAGCTAAGAAAGAAGGGGTTTCGCCACAAGAAATCATTGATAAATATGACGGAATTATTCGTAAATCGTTTGTAGATTTTGGAATTTCTTTTGATAACTATTCCAGAACTTCATCCAAAATTCATCACGATACAGCATCAGAATTTTTCAAGAAATTGTATGACAAAGGTGATTTTATAGAACAAGTTACCGAGCAATTATATGATGCAAAAGCAAATCAATTTTTAGCAGATCGATTTGTAATTGGAACTTGTCCAAAATGTGGATATGAAGAAGCGTATGGCGATCAATGTGAAAAATGTGGTTCTACATTAAATGCAACTGATTTAATAAATCCAAAATCAACCATTACCGGAGAAATACCTGTAATGAAATCTACAAAACACTGGTTTTTGCCTTTGGATCGATACGATGAATTTTTGAGAGAATGGATTTTAGTTGGACATAAAAATGATTGGAAACCCAATGTTTACGGGCAAGTAAAATCTTGGATTGACGGCGGTTTAGAACCTCGTGCCGTAACCAGAGATTTAGATTGGGGAATTGACGTTCCCGTTGAAGGAGCCGAAGGGAAAAAATTATATGTGTGGTTTGATGCCCCAATTGGCTATATTTCGGCAACTAAAGAATGGGCGTTGCGAGAAGGAAAAGAATGGGAACCGTATTGGAAAAATGAAGACACAAAATTGGTTCACTTCATTGGAAAAGACAATATTGTTTTTCATTGTATTATTTTTCCAGCGATGTTGAAGGCCGAAGGAAGTTATATTTTACCCGATAATGTTCCTGCAAATGAATTTTTGAATTTGGAAGGAAACAAATTATCAACTTCAAAAAATTGGGCGGTTTGGCTGCACGAATATTTGGAAGATTTTCCAAATCAGCAAGATGTTTTGCGTTATGCGTTGACATCAAATGCACCAGAAACGAAGGACAATGATTTTACTTGGAAAGATTTTCAGGCGAGAAACAATAATGAATTGGTTGCTATTTTCGGTAATTTTATAAATCGCGTAGTGGTTTTAACCAATAAATATTACGAGGGAATTGTTCCGGCCCCCCAGCCCCCAAAGGGGGAGCAAGCTACAGGTGGAAATTACAACTTTAGTGATTATGATAATGAAGTATTAGCAGAGTTAAAAGCGTATCCAGCTGTAATTTCAAGTTCAATTGAACGATACAGATTCAGAGAAGCTTTGGGCGAATTAATGAATGTTGCCCGTTTGGGAAATAAATATCTTGCCGATGAAGAACCTTGGAAAGTTATAAAAGACAATCCAGAACGCGTGCAAACACAGATGTATGTAGCCTTGCAAATTGCAGCAGCATTGAGTTCCCTTTGCGAACCATTTTTACCTTTTACAGCCACTAAACTTTCAAGAATTCTGAAAATAGAAAGTAAAATTGATTGGAAAACAGTTTCCGAAACTTCTGAATTGATTCCTTCGGGGCACAAAATCGGAGAGGCAGAATTGCTTTTTGCTAAAATTGAAGATGAAAAAATTCAAAAACAAATTGACAAATTAGAAGCTACGAAAGTGGCAAATATAGCTGAAAACAAAATGGTAGAACCTCAGAAAGAAACAATTCAATATGAAGATTTCGCTAAAATGGATTTGCGTGTAGGAACGATTTTAGAAGCTGAGAAAATGCCAAAAGCAAACAAACTTTTGATTCTTAAAATCGATACAGGTATTGATGTGCGCACCATTGTTTCTGGAATTGCTGAGAGTTTTTCGCCAGAAGAAATTGTTGGAAAACGCGTTACAGTTTTAGTAAATTTGGCACCAAGAAATCTTCGCGGCGTAGAAAGCCAAGGAATGATTTTGATGACCACAAATGCAGAAGGAAAATTGGTTTTTGTAAATCCTGATGTTGATGGAGTTGCAAATGGAGATACAATAAATTAAAAAAAATAACCGCAAATTCGCAAATTTTAATTCAACAAAAAAGAATAATTTGCGAATTTGCGGTAAAACAAATAATAAATGAACCTAAAAATCATTGCATTCGACGCCGATGACACTTTGTGGCACAACGAACCTTTTTTCGACGAGGCTCAGGCACGATTTTGTGTATTGTTTCAAGATTATGCTTCAAACCAAGAGATATTGGGTTTAATTTTGAATCATCAAGTGACAAATTTACCGCTTTATGGTTTTGGAATAAAAGCATTTACCTTGTCGATGATAGAAACGGCTTTGGAATTAACTAATTATACAATTTCGGGAAAAGGAATTGAAAAAATTATTGCTATTGGCAAAGATTTACTTCAAAAACCAGTCGAATTGTTGCCCGAAGTAGAAACCGTTTTACAAGAATTACAAGGAAAATACAAATTAGTTGTTGCCACCAAAGGCGATTTAAAAGACCAACACCGAAAACTTCACGACTCAGGAATTGGTGCTTTTTTTCATCATATAGAAGTTATGAGCGACAAAACCGAATTGGATTATCAGAAAATGTTAGGTCGTTTGGATTGTAAACCAGAAGATTTTTTAATGATTGGAAATTCCCTTAAATCGGATGTTTTGCCTATTTTAAATATTGGAGGTTTTGGGGTTCATATTCCGTATCACACCACTTGGGAATATGAAAAAATTGACTTTGAAATTGAACACGATAATTTTTATTCTTATACAAACATCACAGAAGTCTTGCCACTTTTGATAAAATAAAACACAGATTACACAGATTTTCACGGATTAAAAGGTGGATATTGAATGTAAATAAACCCAAACCCATTGAAACAAAAATTAGATCTCGATACTTGGAATCGAACGGAGCATTTTCATTTTTTCAAGCAAATGGAAGAGCCTTTTTTTGGTGTTACGGTAACTATTGATTGTACCAAAGCGTATGAAAAATCAAAAGCCGAAAATTTTTCTTTTTTCATTTATTATTTACACAAAACTTTGGCTGCTGTAAATGCAATTGAGTCGTTTCGATTTCGTATTTCTGAAGAGGAAGTATATGTTTATGATGTTATAAATGGTTCTGCAACCATAAGTAGGGAAGATGGAACTTTTGGGTTTTCCTTTATGGAATATAATGACGATTTTGTCGTTTTTTCAAAAATAGCTTTGTCTGAAATGGAGCGCATTCAAACTACAAAAGGACTTTTTACACGGACGTTTGAAAGTGATAATTTGATTCACTTTTCTGCAATTCCTTGGGTTGATTTTACGGCACTTTCGCACGCACGAAGTTTTACTTTTGCGGATAGTTGTCCTAAAATTTCCTTTGGAAAAATGAGAATTTCGGAAAATGGAAAACGAACAATGCCAATGTCGGTTCACGTGCATCACGGTTTGATGGATGGATTGCACGTTGGACAATTTGTAGATTATTTTCAGGATTTAATGAACGGGTAAATAGCAATTAAATTTTTGCCACGGATTTTACGGATAAAACGGATTTGCACAGATTTTTAATAATAAAATTCGTGATAATTCGCGCAAATCGTGTTTAAGATAGAATATTTAAATATTTTTTTGCCACAGATTAAAAGGATTTCCACAGATTTTTTTTAAAATTAAAAATAAAATTCGTGATAATTTGTGTAATTCGTGGCTGAAAAAAATAATTGATATTCGTAGAGAATAACCATAAAAAAAAGTCGCAGTTGACAGAAAATCTGAAAACTGCGACTGAAAACTAAAGGATAGTTTTTATTTTCCTAACATCAATAATTCGTCAATTACGACTTCGGTAACGTAGCGTTTTTCTCCGTTTTTGTCTTCGTAACTTTTGTGGGTTAGTTTGCCTTCGATGGCGATTTCTTTGCCTTTTACCACATATTTTTCAATGATTTCGGCAGTTTTTCCCCAAGCGATAAGATTGTGCCATTGGGTTTCTTCAACTTTTTCGCCTTTGTCGTTTTTGTAACTTTCGTTTGTGGCGATTGATAATTTGGCTAATTTTTTTCCTCCGTCGAATGTTTTGATTTCTGGATCATTACCAACGTGACCGATTAATTGAACTTTGTTTTTTAATGTGCTCATAGCGTTTAAATTTAAATGGTTTTTATAAAATAATTTTAGTTTTGCCGATACGTGTTTGATTTCGACATTGCAAAGATGTGGCGACTTCCAAAATTTATTCGGTTGTTAACTGCTTACTTTCGGTTGTAGTTGTTTGTAAGCGTTTGTAATTGGAAAATTATGAGTATATTTGGTTGGTTATAATAGATTTAAGCCAAATAAATGAAAAGAAACTTAGTTCTAACAATTGCAATTTTCCTTTTAACAATAAAATTTTTTGGACAGGATAAGTCCGAAAACATAGTCTATATTGTAGATAATATAACAATACTTGAAGATCCCGGAAAAGGGAATAAAATTGTTGAAAGTGAAATTGCAGATTTAAATGTTATCAAAAACATTGATAGTTTAAAAATCCGTGGTTTTGAGAAATTCGATGGAGCAATTTATATATATACAAAAGAATATAGAAAAAGATCAGAAGAACTTAAAAAAATTCCTTCATCAAAACAGATGGAACGGAAAAATGGAATTTGGTATTTAAATAATGAAATCTTTAACGGAAAATTTATTGATTATTATTACAGTGGAAGGATTCAAGGCGAGGGAATATTAATAAATGGAAAACTTGATGGATTGCGTAAAATGTATTTTCAAAATGGTAATTTATCCGTTGAAAGATATTACACAAATTCAATTTCAAACGGACTTGAAAAAGAATATTATGAAGATGGAACTTTAAAACAACAAGGAAAATTAAAAAATGGTGAAGAAAATGGCGTTTGGGAAACTTATTTTCCAAATGGACAAATTAAACGGCGAACCAATTTAAAAAACGGAATAGTTGAAGGAGAAAATACAATTTATTATTCAACTGGGAAAATTTTATCATTTGAATTAGGGGAAAATGGCAAAATAATTCCTGATAAAAGATTAGAAAAAATCACTCAGTTGATGCTAAAGAGCAAAGAAAGTTCTATTAATGGCGATACAAAATCCGCAATAAAATATTGTAACAAAGTAATTGAAATTGATGCCGAATATGCAGAAGCCTATTTTTCGAGAGGAACTTTAAAACTAAATGAAATGCTATTTGACGAAGCGATAGCAGATTTAGATAAAGCATTGACTCTTGAACCATTTATGACTTATGCGATTGCAAATAGAGCCTTTGCAAGAATAAGAAAACACGAATTTGGTGGCGACAGGGAATTATTGAAAAATAGCGAGGTTACAGTTTTCGCATCAAAAAAGAAAGTAGAAATTTCTGAAACTGAAAAAGTAAAAATTTGTATGGATTTAAAACAAGCAATATTTTTAGGAGACGAAGCGGAAATGGTATTGGAGGCGGAGGCAAAATATTGCAAATAAAACATCTAAAGTTGTAACATCCAAGCTAAATCACAAATACAAAAGGCATTACTTCATTAGCCCCGATGGCAGTGAAAATCCCACGCTTTTGCGTGGATTGAAACGAACAGCGGGAATAGGATTGGTAGAAATAGACTGTTAATTCGCTTCAAAATGACATTAATAATAAGGGGAAAGATTGCTTCGTTCCTCGCAATGACGAAATTATGAACAAAACCTGCCTAGAATGCTCCGAGAAAATTGTGGGTCGCGAGGACAAAAAGTTTTGCAGCGACGGTTGTAGGAACTCGTATAACAACAAAATTAACAAGGATAGCACGAATTTTATGCGCAATGTGAACAACAAATTGCGAAAAAATTATCGGATTTTGAGTGCTTTAAATTTAGATGGGAAGTCGAAAACGACGCGTACAAAATTATTGAGTAAGGGATTTGATTTTGAATTTTTTACGAATATTTTGAATACTAAAACTGGAAATACTTACTATTTTCTGTACGACCAAGGTTATTTGGCTTTGGAAAATGACTATTTTATGTTGGTTAAAAAAGAAATTTAACTCCAAATTTATTTCAAATGAAAAACAGATTTACGTCACTTTTATCGATTGTATTTATTGCTGGAATTATTGGGTTGGTTTACTATTTTATGATGCCGCAATGGGTTTCAAAGGAAGAAGGTTCGCTTTCGGAATTTTCGACGCAGCGGGCTTTGGGGAAAGTGAAAATAATTTCGGAAAATCCACATTATATAGGTTCTGAAAATCATAAAATTGTTGGTGATTATTTGGTTAAAGAATTACAAAGTTTGGGTTTGGAAGTTCAAATTCAAGAAGGAACGACGCTTTCTGATTGGGGAAATTTGACGAAATCTAAAAATATTTTAGCAAGAATTAAAGGTTCTAACAGCTCCAAAGCTTTGTTGTTGCTTTCGCATTATGATAGCGCACCGCATTCCTATTCTCACGGTGCGAGTGACGATGCGTCTGGAATTGCGACAATTTTAGAAGGGTTACGCACCTTTTTATACAATAAAACACCGCATAAAAACGACATCATTATTCTGTTTTCGGATGCCGAAGAATTGGGTTTGAATGGCGCGGCACTTTTTGTAACCAAAAGTAATTGGGCGAAAGAAGTGGGATTGGTTTTGAATTTTGAAGCCCGTGGAAGTGCGGGTCCGAGTTATATGTTGATGGAAGTGAATCAGGGAAATGAGCGTTTGGTGAAGGAATTTACGGCTGCAAATCCGGGGTTTCCAGTTTCCAATTCGTTGATGTATAGCATTTATAAAATGTTGCCCAACGATACGGATTTGACTGTTTTTAGAGAGCAAGGAAACATTCAGGGATTTAATTTTGCGTTCATTGACAATCATTTCAATTACCACACAGCGCAAGATGATATTGACCATTTGAGCCCGAAAACATTGGCACATCAAGGTACTTATTTGATGCCGTTATTGAATTATTTTTCAAATTCAGATTTAAGTTCTTTGCAATCTTCGGAAGATTACGTTTATTTTAATACGCCATTTTCATTTGTGAGTTATCCGTTTTCTTGGATTTTTCCAATGTTAATTGTGGCGATTTTATTGTTTTTATTTTTAGTTTTTATTGGTCTTGGGAAACGGGTTTTGGTGTTTTCAGAAATCGGAAAAGGGTTTTTGAATTTGTTTGGTTCGTTGCTGGTTTCAGGAATTGCGACCTTTTTTGGTTGGAAATTACTGTTAAATTTGTATCCACAATACAACGATATTCTTCAAGGATTTACGTATAACGGGCACGATTATATTGGTGCTTTTGTGTTTTTGAGTTTGGCGATTTGTTTCTTGTTTTACATAAAATCAGATTCGGAAAACAAAAGCGAGAATTATTCTGTAGCGCCATTATTTATTTGGATTCTCATCAATTTTGCGATTGCATTTTATTTGCCTGGAGCAGGATTTTTTGTGATTCCATTGTTTTTCAGTTTATTGATGTTGGCTTATTTTGTTACCACACAAAAATCAAATCCTACACTGAATTTGGTTTTAAGTATTCCGACGCTAATCATTTTTGTGCCTTTTATAATTATGTTTCCGATTGGTTTGGGATTAAAAATTTTGGCCGGAAGTGCTGTTTTGACAGTTTTAGTTTTCGGATTGCTGTTGCCAATATTTGGTGCATTTCCTAAAAAAGGAGTTTGGGCATTTGTACTGGTTTTAATTTCGATTGGCTTTTTTGCGAAAGCACATTTCAATTCCAATTATGCGAAAGGAACAGCAAAACCAAACAGCTTACTTTATATTTATAATGCAGATTCGGACAAAGCTTTTTGGGCAACGTATGATTTAAATTTAGACGAATGGACAAAAATGTATTTAGGCGAAAATCCAAAAGCAGCAGGAATTTTAAATAAAAATCCGTTGTTTAGCAAATATAAATCTGGGTTTACGTTTTCAGCTGAAGCCGATGTAAAAGCAATTAGCGAACCCACAATTGAATTTTTTCAGGATAGTATTGGTGGTTCTCAGCGACATATAAAAATGAGGATTTCACCAAATAGAAAAGTAAATCGCTATGATATTTTTGCCAATGAAAAAATGATTTTCTATAATTTGAAAGCAAATGGAGCGACTGCTTTGGCGCAAAAAGGAAGTTTATATTTGCGTAAAGGAAAGCGATTGATTAGTTATTATGTTGTGGATAACGACCCATTGGAATTGCAGTTTTCGATTCCTGTGAATACTACTTTTGATATGGATTTGATGGAAAGTTCTTTTGATTTAATGACCAATCCAAAATTCAGAATAGCCAAAAGATTGCCTTGGATGATGCCAATGCCGTTTGTATTGAATGATGCAGTTGTGATTCAAAAGAAGATTGTGCCTTATCCTTATCACAAGATTAACTTTGGAAAATAAAGAATAATTTGTAGTTTTGGCGTCGAAAACCCATTTATTATTATCCTTATTATCCTTAATTAAATGATTAAATTTTTTAAAATTAGTGTACTTACTTTATCCGTATTATTTTTAAATAGTTGTGCTTCTGGTTACAAAAAGATACAACCAAAAACAATTAATTTTGCTTCTAGAAGTGAGAACAACAGTATTGTTCTTGAATATAAATACGACTTGTTAGAAAAAAAATACAAGAAAAAAGAATTAAATAATGGTTTGAAACTGATTGCTGTTAAAGTTACAAATAACACATCGAATGACTTGGTTTTCGGGAAAGACATTCGTCTTACGTATGAAAACGGAAACGAATTAAATTTATTAGAAACAAATGTGGTTTATAACGCTATAAAGCAAAGTCCCGCATCTTATCTATGGTATTTGCTATTAACGCCTATGCAATTTCAAACGACTACAACAAATTCATTTGGGCAACAAACCTCATCAAGTTCTACTCCAATTGGATTGGTAATTGGCCCTGGATTAGCAGGTGGAAATATGATTGCAGCTAGTTCGGCAAATAAAAATTTTCAAAATGATTTGACAGAAAATGATATCATAGGAAAAGTTATCAAAACGGGTGAAACAGTATATGGAATCGTAGGTATACGTTCAGATAATTATGATACAATTAAAGTAAAATAGTTTTTTTTAGAATAAAAATGCCCTATCAAGGGCGTTTTTTATTTCAATTCATACACATTGTTATCCTTTTTCACATCAGCCATTAACCCAATTGGGTCAATAGTAATTTTCTTAATTGTGTTTTTTGGAGCCGAAATTGTAAATTCATAATTTGGATTTCCCCAAGCCCAATCGTTCAAAACCGTTCTTTTCATCGCAGTCCCGAAGCTTCGGGATGGATTGTCTTTTACAAAACTCATCATACGCAACGGAATATAAAAACTTTCTTTAGTTCCGTCCACATATTCTACTTCTATGTCAATTGGCATCGGCATTCTACCAATTCTTTCTAATGAAATTGATGTTTTATCTGAAATTTCCGAAACTAGTTTAATTCCGTAATCAATCGTGTTGGTAGTTTCCGTCCAATCGGTTAAATACCAATCCAATTCAGCTCCTGAAACCCTTTCTGCAGTTCGTTTTATGTCATTTGGCGTTGGATGTTTGAACTTGAATTCCGAATAATAACGTTTAAGCGTTTTCATTAGATTTTCTTTCCCGATGAGGTATTCCAATTGCGTCAAGAAAAGTTCCCCTTTGCTATATGACGAAATGCTATAAACCCGATTTTCATCAAAGCGATCGGCGTGCGTTCCTTGCGGTTGTTCTTTGCCAGAATTTGCCATATTTATATAGCTTTTGTAGCTTCCTTCAAACGGATTTTCCGCCTTTTTTTCTGCCAATTCATTCATTCCTAAATCTTCTATAAACGACGTAAATCCTTCGTCCATCCAACCGTGTTTACTTTCATTTGAAGCTAAAATGTGTTGGAACCAAGAATGTCCCATTTCGTGTGCAATAACTCCAAGAAGTCCGTCATAAGTGCCTTCGCCAAGAATTAAGGTACACATTGCATATTCCATTCCGCCATCGCCACCTTGAATAACCGAATATTGTTCGTAAGGATATTTCCCAACAATCTGATTATAAAACTGCATCAATTGCACTGTTTTTGACTGTACATTTTTCCAATTTTCTATAATTTTTGGATTGTTTTTATACAAGAAATGAAGCGTTGCACCGTTAGGAACTTGAACTATATCGTGAATATAATTTTTGTCGGCAGCCCAAGTAAAATCGTGTACATTTGGTGCAATAAAATGCCAAGTCAATGTTTTTGTTTTCTTTGGAAAAACTACATTTATTCCAGTATCTTGATAACCGTGACCAATTTCGTTTTTGTTTTGCAAATATCCTGTTCCGCCTAAAACATACTCTTTATCAATGGTAATATTCACATCAAAATTTCCCCAAACACCGTGAAATTCCCTTGCAATATAAGGATCTGCGTGCCAACCTTCAAAATCAAATTCGGCAATTTTCGGATACCATTGTGCCATCGAAAGTTCAACACCTTCTTTATTATTTCTTCCCGAACGACGAATTTGAACAGGAACTTGCCCGTCAAAATCTAAAGTAAAAGTTGTTTTTTCACCAGGTAAAATGGCTTTCGCCAAAGTAACTTCGAGAATAGTTTCTACTTCTTTTGCCGCAGCGGGAACTCCATCTTGTTTGAAATTTGAAATGTGCAAAAAGCCAATTTCATTCGGTTTCAAGTTTTTAATTCTACTTTCCTTAACTTCTTTATCCCCAATTTTGATTTTATTGACCATTCTTCCATCAGGATCTTTGATGTTTTGCAAACGCATATCCATCTCACTTCCTGGTTGAAAAGCATTATTATACAAATGATAAAACACTTTTTTCAACGTATCAGATGAATTATTGGTATAAACCAATTCCTGTTTTCCTTTATATAAGTACGTTTTTACATCAATGGAAACATCCATTTTATAATCAACTTTTTGCTGCCAATAGGTTGAATTTTGAGAAATTACTTTTCCAAAACTTAATAGAAGAATAGAAATTATATAGAATTTTTTCATAGATATATAGAAATTGAAGTTTTTCAGATATTTTTATAATTAAAATAAGCTTGCCGAAATGTATAAAATTCCTGCAAGCTTATTTATATATTTATCTAAAATTTATCCTTTTACTTTTTTTGAATTTGGTTTTTTAGCCATTTTTTCAGCCATTACCATTGCATTATAAGCATTTACAATTCTTCCAGATTTTGATAAATCAGAAAATTGACGAGAATCTTTCTCATCTCCTCCTACAGTTACTTTTGTGGTTATCGCAGTTCCAGAATCCATCAAAATATGTTTAACTTGTTTTGCAGATAATGTAGGATAATACGAACGGATTAAGGCCGCAACTCCTGCTACATTTGGCGATGCCATTGAAGTTCCTTGTAAAAATTGATACGTATTATTTGGAGTTGAAGCATAAATTTTTACCCCAGGCGCAAATACATCTACATTTAATTTTCCATAATTAGAAAAATCAGCAACTACATTTGTACCATATTCATAATTCAAGGCACCAATAGTAATCATATTGTCGGCAAATTCTGTTTTTTTATCATCAGAATCGTTAGGATAATTGTTTTCTGT
>CANIFM010000039.1 GCA_947466955.1 Bacteroidota bacterium | reverse complement strand
TTTAATAGCTATTTGTATTAATATAGAATGTCTTTAAGACCTATCAACTTGAATAAACTTTCAAGTTTTATATTTAAGCAATAAATTTATATAAAACAAATGACAGTTTATTGAACATTTAACTTTAATTGTTCAAATATCAAAATTAAAGCAAAGTAATTATTGTAAACATTTTATAGAACTGGAAATTTTCACTAATCTTTGTGAATTCAAATTCGTATTAAAAAACTTATCTTATTATCTTTACAAAAAAAAATTTCTATGAAATTCAATACTAAAACAATACATGGCGGACAACACCATGACCCTGCAACGGGAGCTGTGATGCCTCCTGTTTACCAAACTTCTACCTTTGTACAAACGAGTCCAGGGAAACCTTTGAACCCTGATTACGAGTACAGCCGTGCTGCAAACCCAACGCGTTCTGCATTGGAAAATGCTTTGGCAAGTATTGAAAATGGAACACGAGGATTGGCATTTTCATCAGGGTTGGCAGCAACAGATTGCCTTTTGCGCTCCTTTAAATCGGGCGATGAAATCATTGCAATGGATGATTTATATGGCGGAACCTATAGAATGTTTACTCGGATTTATAAAGATTCTGGAATCAAATTTCATTTTGTAGATATGAACGATATAGAGAAATTCAAATCGTTAATCAATGAAAACACCAAATTAGTTTGGGTTGAAACGCCAACAAATCCTTTGATGAAATTGGCAGATATTCAAGAAATTTCGAAAATCACCAAAGAAAAAAAGATACTTTTTGCCGTTGACAATACTTTTGCAACACCCTATTTACAAAAACCATTGGATTTAGGAGCTGATATTGTTATGCATTCAGCAACAAAATATCTTGGGGGACATTCCGATGTAATTGCAGGAGCACTAATTGTGAAAGACGAAGAATTGGGAAATCAATTGCACTTTCAGCAATTTGCTACAGGCGCAACATTGGGCCCAATGGACAGTTTTTTGGTTTTACGTGGCATAAAAACGCTACATCTTAGAGTGCAAAGACACTGTGAAAATGGCGGAAAAGTAGCTGAATTTTTAAACAATCACCCAAAAATAAAAACCGTTTATTATCCGGGATTGCCAAGTCATCCACATCATGAAATTGCTAAAAAACAAATGAGCGGTTTTGGCGGAATGGTTTCCTTTACATTTACATCGGGAAAAAAGGAAGATTCCATTCATTTTCTTGAAAAACTGAACGTTTTTACATTGGCAGAATCCCTTGGAGGGGTAGAATCATTGGCAAATCATCCTGCATTAATGACACATGCATCTATTCCAGAAGACAAACGAAAAGAAATTGGAATCACAGATGATTTAGTACGTTTAAGCGTCGGAATTGAAGATATTGAAGACCTTATTGAAGATTTAAGACAGGCATTAGCATAACTGTTAAAATATACTATTGAAAATAGGTGCTATTTACATAAATCCCAATTTACAATATTTCATAAAAATGCTAATTAGCTCAATAATTAATTAAGCATATCATCGAAAAAGTTGAATTAAATGCATGTATTTTCAATATATCTTAGTAAAAAGATAATTCCATTGATAAATAAAAATAAAATACGCCCATTATTGTTTATAATGTATATTTGTACAATAAATACGAAAACGTTTTCTTAAACCGTTAAATAAATTAATAGTATGTCAGAAAGTATCAAATCTTTTGTAGAAGCAGTAGCTAAAAGAAATCCAAATGAGCCTGAATTTATGCAGGCAGTTCACGAAGTTGCTGAAACAGTAATTCCGTTTATTGAGGAAAATAAAAAATACCAAAACAAAATGCTTTTGGAAAGAATGGTAGAATCCGAGCGAATCATTACATTCCGAGTAGTTTGGATGAATGACAAAGGTGAAACCCAAGTAAACAGAGGATATAGAATTCAAATGAATTCTGCTATCGGACCTTACAAAGGTGGGATTCGTTTTCATCCTTCTGTAAATTTAAGTATTTTGAAATTTTTAGCTTTCGAGCAAACGTTCAAAAACAGTTTAACTACATTGCCAATGGGCGGTGGAAAAGGTGGTGCCGATTTTGAGCCAAAAGGAAAATCAGACAATGAAGTAATGCGTTTTTGTCAAGCATTTATGACTGAATTATCTAAACATATTGGAGGAAATACTGATGTTCCTGCTGGAGATATTGGTGTTGGAGGAAGAGAAGTTGGTTATATGTTTGGTCAATATAAGAGATTAAGAAATGAATTCACAGGAGTTTTAACTGGAAAAGGAATTTCTTTTGGAGGTTCATTAATTCGACCAGAAGCAACTGGATATGGGGATGTGTATTTTGCACAAAGCATGTTAAAAACTAAAGGAGAAAGCTTTACTGGTAAAACGGTAGTGATTTCTGGTTCAGGAAATGTTGCGCAATATGCTGCTGAAAAAGCAACTCAATTAGGAGGAAAAGTAGTTACAATGTCAGATTCATCAGGATATATTCACGATGCTGACGGAATTGACGCTGTTAAATTGGCTTTCATAATGGAAATCAAAAATGAACTTCGTGGAAGAATTAGCGACTATTTGACTAAATATCCAAATGCTAAATTTGTAGCTGGAAAACGTCCTTGGGAAGTAAAATGTGATGTAGCTTTACCTTGTGCAACTCAAAATGAATTGAACGAAGACGAAGCAAAAACGCTTGTTGCAAATGGATGTATCTGTGTAGCTGAAGGAGCTAATATGCCAACAACGCCAGAAGCTGTAATTGTTTTCCAAAAAGCAAAAATATTATTTGCACCAGGAAAAGCTTCAAATGCTGGTGGAGTTGCAACTTCAGGATTAGAAATGTCTCAAAATTCATTGAGATTAAGTTGGACGTCTGAAGAAGTTGACGAAAGATTAAAAAACATTATGCTAGCAATTCACGCTTCATGTGTACAATATGGTACTGAAGCAAATGGTTATATTGACTACGTAAAAGGAGCAAACATCGCTGGATTTGTAAAAGTAGCTGACGCAATGTTGGCTCAAGGTGTGGTATAATTTAAAACGATAAAAAGTTCTAAATGCCCTGCAAATTTGTAGGGCATTTTTTTTGTTTGTATATGAAAATCAAAATAATTCCGTTTTATAGTATATTTGTCTTTTAATACAATTGAAAATGAAATATTTCTTAGCCTTACTTTTATCCTTTCTTTCTTTTCAAATTGGCTATTCCCAAAATAGTCAAATGTGGAAGGGCTATTTTTCATACAAGGAAATTAAAGATATTTCACAATCTCCAACTGCGTTTTTTGCAGCCGCAGAAAACGCGCTATTTTCTAAAAATTTAGCAACAAATACACTTAAAACCACTAATACAATTGATGGCCTTTCTGGTCAGTCAATTACTGCAATGTATCATAGCGCAACGTTTAACAAAACAATAATTGGTTACGAAAATGGGTTGATAATCATTATTAACGAAGTCGATGGTTCAATGTTGAATATTGTAGATGTCATCACAAATGGGGTCAATCAAAATTTAAAAAAAATCAACCATTTCATGGAAAAAAATGGAGTTATCTATATTTCTTGTGATTTTGGAATCGTTCAGTATAATTTATCGACCTTAGGTTTTGGGGATACTTATAGAATTGGAGATTTAGGTACAGAAATTAAAATATCTCAAACGGCAATTTTCAATGGATATATCTATGCGGCAACTGCAAACGGAATCCGAAGAGCGGCACTTGCAAATCCAAATTTAAATGATTACAATCAATGGACACAAGTAATAAGTGGCGGTTTTTCTGGAATTGAAACTTTTGGTACAGAATTAATAGCATCCGCAAACTGGGGTCAGATTTTTAAATACAATGGCGTTGGATTCGTTTCTTTTACTTCATTTCCCTTAGTAGCAAAAGATTTAAGAGCTAGCGGAGCTTATTTATTGGTTACAACAGAGTCAAATTTATATATTTACAATCAAAATTTAAGTTTATTAGTACAAATAAACAGTGCGCAAATCCCTAATATTACAGCTAAATTTACTTGCGCAACAAGCATCAATAACGATATTTATATAGGGACATTAGAGGATGGTATTATAACAACTACTGTTGCAAATCCTACAATTTTTAGTTTTTTAAGCCCAGATGGACCATCGAGAAATGCCCTTTTTGCGATTAATGCTTCTACTAAAAATTTATGGGCAGTTTACGGTGGATATTCTGCAGATTACAATCCTTATACCTATGATTCTAATGGTTTAAACACCTATGGATTTAGTAAATATTCAGAAAACGGATGGTTGAATACTCCATATTCGGTGGTTTTGGGAGCCAAGGCGCTATCTAAAATCACAGTGAATCCAAATAATACAAATCAAGTTTTTATTAGTTCTTTTTTTTCGGGATTATTGAAAGTTGAAGACGACATTCCAGTTATTTTATATAATGAAAGCAATAGCACATTGGAATCCTTACTGTTAAATCCGCCAAATCCAAATTATAAGGATTTACGTATAAACGGTGCTGCATTTGACAAATCAGGAAATTTATGGGTTGGAAATGGCTGGTCGAAAAACGGAATAAAAAAACTAACCCCGCAAGGAGCTTGGTCAAGTGTGAGTATTGCATCCATCTCACAGCGCTATTATGAAGATAGTTATGGAGAAGTTGTTGTTGATAAAAATGGTACAAAATGGATGGCTTCAAGTTATGATGGCGTTATCGGTTACAATGAAAATGGCAACATATTTAAAAAAATATCGCTTGGAGCCGATTTAGGAAACCTTCCCGTTGTAGATTCGCGAGTGGTTGCCATTGATAATAGAAATCAATTATGGATTGGCACTACAAGCGGTTTAAGGGTGCTTTCTAGTGTAGATCGCTTTTTGACAGAGGCTCAATTGACGTCAAATTCAATAATAATATTAGAAAATGGGTTGGCTCAAGAATTATTATATGAGCAATTCATTACCGATATTGTTGTGGATGGAGCAAATAATAAATGGGTTGGGACTGCAGATTCGGGTGTATTTCAATTTTCATCAGATGGGCAACAAACCCTGCAAAGATTCACAAGTAGCAATTCTCCTTTGCCAAGTAATGGAATAAATGACATTGATATAAATCCAACTACAGGGGAGGTTTTTTTTGCTACCGATAAAGGAATGGTTTCATTTAAAGGAACTGCAACAACTGCAAGCTCCGATTTGAGTAATGTGAATGTTTATCCTAATCCAGTGCGTCCAGAATTTGAAGGCACCGTTAAAATCAGTGGACTTTTAAACAAATGCACGGTTAAAATAACCGATATCGAGGGGAATCTTGTTTACGAAGAAATTTCAGAAGGAGGAACTATCGAGTGGGATACGAAAGCGTTTGGAAAATATAAAGTAGCCTCGGGTGTATATATGATTTTTATTTCAGCTCAAGATGGTTTAGAAACAAAAGTCAAAAAAGTAATGATAATTAGGTAAATAGTTTTTGTTTTTGAGTCATTTTGTTCTCACAATAAGCATCTAAAATTTAAACAAAAAAATGTTAGTTAAAACAAAAGCCATTGTCATTTCTTCTATTAAATACCAGGAAAAAAGCTTAATCGTTAAATGCTTTACTCTTTCCGATGGTTTAAAATCATACTTTGTTCGTGATGCATTTTCTTCGAGAAAATCCAACCAAAAAATCGCCTATTTCCAACCCTTTTCTATTCTTGAAATTGAAGCGGTTCATAAAAATAAAGGCACTTTGGAAAACTTCAAAGAAATTAAATTGGCAAAACCGTTTCAAACCATTCACAATACGGTAACAAAAAGCACCATTGTTTTATTTTTATCAGAAATGATGCATTATTCCATTCATGAGGAAGAAGAAAATGAAGCTTTATTCACCTATTTAGAAACAGCATTATTGTGGTTGGATGCTCACGATGATATGGCGAATTTCCATCTTATTTTCCTTCTAGAAGCAACAAAATATTTAGGGTTTTATCCTGATATTACAGATATTGATTTACCTTATTTCGAAATGACAGAAGGTGTTTTCACGCCATTCAATGCAATAAGTTCATTATCTCAACACGAAACGCAACTTTTCAAGCAATTACTTAGTTTAAAATTTGAAAGTGACTTAAAAACCTTTCATGTTATCGAAAGACAGCTCCTATTAAAGATAATAATTGATTATTATAGTTTTCATTTAGATGGCTTCAGAAAACCGAAATCCTTAGATGTTTTGAAGGAAGTTTTTTCTTAATTGATTCCATTCTTAGCAATAAAATATATTTAGTTTCTTGTAAAAGAAGCCTGAATGCAGTTATTCTTTTTTTCTTACTGTACGCTGTTCAATTCTCTTTTCATATTTTTTCCCTTGAAAAATGCGTTGCACAAATATCCCGGGAATATGAATTTGATTTGGGTCTAAAGTTCCAGCTTCAACCAATTCCTCAACCTCAGCGACAGTAATTTTAGCAGCGCCAGCCATACAAGGATTAAAATTCCTGGCTGTTCCTTTAAAGATTAGGTTTCCGGCCGTATCACCTTTCCAAGCTTTAACAATAGCAAAATCGGCATTAAAAGCATTTTCCATAATGTGCATTTTCCCATTGAATTCACGAGTTTCTTTACCAATTGCAACTTCTGTCCCAAATCCTGCGGGAGTGAAAAATGCTGGAATTCCCGCTTGTGCTGCCCGACATCTTTCAGCAAGTGTGCCTTGAGGAATAAGCTCTACGTCAAGTTCGCCCGATAGCATTTGACGTTCAAATTCAGCATTTTCGCCTACATACGAAGAAATCATTTTTTTGATTTGCTTTTTGTGTAATAACAGTCCAAGACCAAAATCATCCACGCCTGCATTATTAGAAATACAAGTTAAATTATTAGTTTCTTTAATTACCAATTCGGCAATACAATTCTCGGGAATCCCACACAAACCAAAACCTCCAAGCATTAAAGTCATCCCGTTTTCAATTCCAACTAGAGCCTCTTGAACTGTATTTACCTTTTTGTTGATCATTTCGTTTTCGTTTTTTCTTTGTTTTAAGCTACTTCAAAAATAAGGATTAATTCTTCAAATTCTTCGAATTTTTAATTTTTAATACATCCAAAAAAGCGGAATCCTAATTTCCATTTTGAGTTTTTTTTTTGGAGCAGAAGCTTTCTACATTACTCACTATTCCACCCGCCATTCGCTGTATCTGTTGTGGCGAACACCGCCACAACAGGATGCCACTACTGTCGTGGCTAAGTTTGAACGCTTATATTTTCATAATTGGGTTTGAATAATGGGTGTCATACGAAAGGATTCTTGCGGGAGCTGGGTTCCTAAAGACTTTAAATACGCCAACTCTGTCAAAGTTTTAAACTTTGACAGAGTTTTATTTGGTTATAACATCGTCTCTAATTTGAATTGACAAAAACAACTTGTTTTCATTTCGTCGCAAATACTGCGTAATTTTTGTGAGGGAATAATCTTGGCAATCGCTTTGTTTGCCGTTGTGAACAATACCTTAGGAATCTTTGTTATTGTTCACTACAATGAATTTATATTTTGTAAGTGTAACCTTTATTATTCAATAAAGGGATTCTTTGTTTTTTATATAAAGCCAAAAATTAAAAACAAGAAAATGACTAATCCAGTAGCCCCGAGTGAGGCGGTATCCTCGCAGCGAAGCAAAGAGATATAGCCGAAAGCGGGAATTTCAATTCCAAATAGGGGAAGGCAATTCGCTCCTAATAGTGCACAAAAAAAGGGTCACACATTGCTGTACGACCCTTTAGATATTTTGTAGTAGCGGTTTAATCCACTAAAACAATTACTTTATTATCTTTTAATTCAATTGTTCCTGAAGCAATGGCAAGTGTATAATTTTGCTCATTTACTTTCGTGAATTTCGTTGCCGATTCTTTACTGAATTTGAAACTCAAAGCAGCAATTTTAACCAATCCGTCTTTCAATGTCGAAACTATTGGTGCGTGATTATTCAATAATTGAAAGCTTCCGTCAACTCCTGGAAGAGAAACCGAAGTTACTTCTCCTGAAAATAATTTTGCTTCTGGTGATACTATTTCTAAAATCATACTTTTTGAGTTATGAGTTATAAGTTATGAATTATAAATTATGTTAGTATTGCTCCATTCATAATTCATAATTCACAATTTATAATTATATTTTTAGGCTTCTGCCAACATTTTTTCTCCTGCTTCGATAGCGTCTTCAATTGTTCCTTTAAGGTTGAAAGCTGCTTCTGGCAAGTGATCTAATTCTCCATCAATGATCATATTAAATCCTTTGATAGTATCTTTAATGTCAACTAAAACTCCTTTTAATCCTGTAAATTGTTCTGCAACGTGGAATGGTTGAGATAAGAAACGTTGAACACGTCTTGCTCTTGAAACCGATAATTTATCTTCTTCAGATAATTCTTCCATACCTAAAATCGCAATAATATCTTGTAATTGTTTGTATTTTTGAAGAATTTCTTTTACTCTTTGTGCACAGTCATAATGCTCATCACCAAGAATTTGTGGAGTTAAAATACGAGAAGTAGAATCCAAAGGATCCACCGCTGGATAAATTCCTAATTCAGCAATCTTACGAGACAATACTGTAGTTGCATCAAGGTGAGCAAATGTAGTTGCTGGAGCTGGATCGGTTAAATCATCCGCAGGAACGTAAACCGCCTGTACAGATGTAATAGATCCTTTGTTTGTAGAAGTAATACGTTCTTGCATCGCTCCCATTTCGGTTGCTAATGTTGGTTGGTATCCTACTGCTGATGGCATACGACCTAAAAGAGCCGAAACCTCAGAACCTGCTTGTGTGAAACGAAAGATATTATCAACAAAGAAAAGAACGTCTTTTCCTTGATCAGAACCTGCTCCATCACGGAAATATTCTGCGATAGACAATCCTGAAAGTGCTACACGAGCACGAGCTCCAGGAGGCTCATTCATTTGACCGAAAACGAAAGTAGCTTTAGACTCTCTCATTCCTGGCATATCTACTTTAGATAAATCCCATCCGCCTTCTTCCATAGAATGCATGAATTCATCTCCGTATTTTATAATTCCTGACTCTAACATCTCACGAAGTAAGTCATTTCCTTCACGTGTTCTTTCCCCTACTCCTGCGAATACAGAAAGTCCACCGTGACCTTTTGCTATATTGTTGATCAACTCTTGAATCAAAACTGTTTTACCAACACCAGCACCACCAAATAATCCAATTTTACCCCCTTTTGAGTAAGGCTCAATCAAATCGATTACTTTAATACCTGTAAATAAAACTTCTGATGAAGTTGATAAGTCTTCAAATCTTGGAGCTTGACGGTGAATTGACATTCCGTTTTCGCCTGTTTTAGGTAAATCTCCTAAACCATCAATTGCATCTCCGATTACGTTGAATAAACGGCCGTAAACGTCTGGTCCAATTGGCATTTTTATAGGATTTCCTGTACCTACAACTTCATAACCTCTACTTAAACCATCCGTAGAATCCATCGAAATGGTACGAACTGTATTTTCACCAATGTGAGATTGTACTTCAAGTACTAATAATGTACCGTCTTTCTTAGTGATTTCTAATGAATCATAAATTTTTGGAAGTTCGACATCTTTACCATTGAAAACTACATCCACTACAGGCCCGATGATTTGCGATACTTTTCCTATTACTTTTGACATTGCTTATGTATTTATTAAATAGCTAATTAGGTTTGTGAAATTCAAATTTTCTAAACACACTATTTAGGTTTGTTTTTCAAAGCGCAAAGATAATTTTTTAAAACATAAAAATCAATACTATTTTGAGAAAAAAGCAAGATTTTTTACGAATTACGTTAGCAGTTGAATTAATACTAAGAAAACTTATTTAAAAACAAAAAACCATCTTATGAGTAAGATGGTTTTTGAAATACAAAATGAATTATTTTTATAATAATGGAGGAAACATAATTCTATAATCATAAAGGCTTACCCCTTTTAAATTAGAACCATATTTTGCATTTATAGCCTCGATAAATTTGTTTGCAATTAATGCATAACCTCTTGGACTTGGATGAACCCCGTCTAATGAGAAGGCACCACCTGAAACATACGTAGATGTCAAGGTATAACCATTTGCATTAATTCCAGTAGTAGTTAATTGATCCATTACTACTTTTGCATTAAAAATCGCTAAGCCATTTGCTTCAGCAGCAGTTTCAATAGTGGTATTGTAGGCATCAGTATATGTTTTAATTTCTGCAACTTCTGTTGGAAGTAAAATATATCTATCTGGCATAGGATAGGTAACTCCCAATTGATTTAATAATGGTGATGGGGAAACAACTCCATCAATCGATGTTGTTGGAGCCTTTCCAATTCTTGAACTTGCACTTAAACAAATTAAATCTGTAGGTTTTGTTTGTCTTGCTTGACCAAAAATTGCACCTAATGCTCCAGCCATTGGTTGGCTTACACCTCCACCAATTAATACTTGAGTTAATTGAGCAGATACATTTACTAATGTTTCATCGTTCATTAGCATAGGATTATTTCCAGTTGTTGAAAGCAGATTTATTCTATCACCTTGACCTAAATAAGCTAATGCGTTATGCAACGGACCATAAAGTTGAGCGTTTAATCCGCTAACTTGATTAACACCACTAACGGTTAAATTATCTTGAGTTAACTGATTGTATTTTATTACATAAAAATAAGGCAATGTAGTTACATAAGGTAAATTAGCAATAACGCCTTTTCTCCCGCCTGCAGTTAATTGGGATATTATAGAATTATAAACACCGTCAAAAGTTGCTGTTGGTGTTAATGGATTTACCGTTGCGTCTCCACCAGCGGTTGCGTATCCTAATTCGTCATTACCCCCAATCCACAAAGAAAAGAACGTTGGATTTTGACTTAAAGCATCTCCTAATACTGTTGCTGTAGCGCTAGAAGCGAAACGAGAAAAGTAAGGACTTGCAGTAGGTGGATTAGCAATTACTCCCATTGCATTTCCATAACCTGGTGCAACTAAGTGATAGCTTTTTGCGCCTGGAACACCCATATTATTGAATAAACCAGACAGGTGATTGGTGATTTCGGTAGTAGTTACTCCCATAACTGGAGTTGGAGCAGCACCATTAAAGTACAATCTTGGACCTGCAACTTGAGTTCCTCCAAAAAGCAATCCTCCAACATTATCAGCCATTAATGGAGTTGTGAAAGTACCTCCACCAACAAGTGAAAATTGTTGCGCTAAAATATTTGGATAGGCTCCTTTTTGTCCTTCAATAAAAAGCGCTCCATCACTATAACCTGCTGCAAAAGAATCTCCCAATGCAACATATTTTGAAAAATCTGCTGAACCTGCCGTTAAAGGCATTCCATCTGAAGAGTTTGAAACGATTGTTTCATCATCATTATTACACGCTACAAAAGTTAAAGAAACTAATAGTAGCCATTTGAAATTTTTTATCATAATCTTATGTTTTTATATTAATTAATTACGGGTTGATTGTCCAAGAAGCAAATACTTGTTGTCCGATTGCTCCAGCTCCCAAAACTTGTACATATTCTTTTCCTCCTAAATTTGCGGCTCCAACTTTCAATGTTGATTTCAATTTAGGAAATATATAATTTACTTGAGCATCAATAACTGTTGCTGAAGCTATCATACCATCAACCATTGTTGATTGCCATAAATACTCGCTATTCCATCTTCCACTGATATTAAATCCGAAATTTTTGAATAATTTTTCGTTTCCAATTGATGCTTTAACTTTGTGTTTTGGAGTATTAAATCCTGCTTCAAAATCTGGCTCTTTTGCTTGGTCAAAATCAAATTGAGAGTAATTATAATTAGCTCCTAATTCAAAATTTCCGATTATTTTTTTAGAAAGACCTATACCAAATCCCATAGACTTAATTTCAAGTTCCGTATTAGTATATAATTGATATTCTCTATAATCCCCAACAGCAAGTGCATAAGCAGAGTGATTTGTTGCAGTTGCAGGCATGTCTTCAGCTACTCCATAAAATGGTGTTATAACAGATTGGTTTCCAATAAAATTATTATAAATATTATAATATCCATTAATATCAAAATTAAAACCTTCAAAAACACCTCTGTATCCTAAATCAAATGCCTTTACAGTTTCAGGTTTTACTAATGGTACATTTGCTTTTCTTAACAATTGAGCTGCGCTTAATAACCCTGGGGAATCTATATTTCCTGTAGATGGTTGATTTAAGGGATAAGTAGCGTCAAAATTTGAATACGAAGATTTAGTATAAGAATTTGTGTAAGCCTCAATACCTGTAATGGTTTTGGTATTTGCACCTCCTAATTCAGCTTGACCTAAAACAGAAATATCATCACTTCCGTTTATTCCATTACCTCTAATTTCTGAAAAATTAGTAATGTTGTCCTCAGCCGAACCTAATAATAATCTTGTACCAATATTAAATGCAATATACTGATCCTGTGTGCTAGGATTTCTAAATCCTGTTTGAAAGGAACCTCTTAAAGTATGTTGTTTTTTATCTCCTAAACTATATACTGCAGAAATTCTTGGTGAATAATTCCCTGCAAAGTTTTTTGCTTTATCATATCGAACAGATCCAGATAGTTTTAAACGGTCGTCCATTAATTTCTTCTGAATTTGAGAATATGCTCCAAATTCATTGTATTTAATAGTTTCTTTTGCATCATTGTAGATTCTTCCATGAGAATTCAGGTCATATATCCTGTAAGATCCTCCAACTTGAATTTCTGCAATTTTCACAATGTCTTTAAAATTATAATTTGCATCGGAATGATAAATCCTTGAATTATCAACCAATTTAGACCCTGAAAGAATATCTGGGTTTGAAATTACTTTATTAAAAGCATTTATGAATTCGGGAGAACCTGGTTCGTGTCTTACTCCATTTGCGCCACCAGTATTCGCTGGAATTAGACCCAATCCAATAGGTGATATATTATTATCTGCAAAATTTCTAGCGCCTGTGTGTGCTTGATCTGGTGTTTGTCCTAAAAGCAATGTTGAGTAAGCATAAGCTTTCCCATAGTCAGTAAACCAGTTTTTATCTGTTTTCCAAGTTCTATTAATGTTAAGAGCGGTAAAAGTCATATCATAAGAATTTCCTCCATCTTCGGTAGTTGTATACCCTCTAATGAAGAAGTTTTTGCCTTTAATTTCTAATTTATGTTGTTCCATAAAAAAGTTATTTAAGTAATATCTACTTGCTCCTTGGTATATAGTATTTCCAAAACCGAATTTACTTTGCCAAATTACTTCAAGATTTTCATTCCCAAAAGGTCTTAAATGAATAGAAAAATCTACTTTTGTGTTACTAACTTTATTATCTGTTAAGTCAGTTTCTTTGTAACCTGTTCTTGAAACTTTATCACTTGGTAAAGTTGAAGCCTTAATTCTTGTTGCAGCCTCATCACCATAAACGTTTATTCCATCATAACCATAATGACTCCGATCCCTTCCATTTACGTTAATATCATTATAATTAGTAGCATACCAATCTGTACCTGACATATAAGTATAATTCGCTTTTGCAGCAAAATAATTATTGAATTTATGCGCTACTCTTATCCCATAATCCTTATAGTTATTTGATCCTGCAGCTGCTTGGCTTGTTTGTCCAAATTTTGCATAAGCGGTAATTCCAGGGCTTGTAAATGGGCTTTTACTGTTCATAAATAAAATTCCATTAAACGCATTAGCACCATATAAAGCAGATGATGCTCCAGGTATTAATTCTACGCTTTGAACGTCAATTTCAGAAATTCCGATTAGATTTCCTAACACAAAGTTCAATAAAGGAGACGAATTGTCCATTCCATCAACCAATTGCATAAAACGGGTGTTTGCAACAGTTGCAAAACCACGTGTGTTTATTGATTTAAATGACAAACTACTTGTGTTCATTTGAACTTCCTTCAGGTTCTCTAAACCATCATAAAAAGAAGGTGATGCAGATTTTTTAATGTCTTGAATTCCCATTCTTTCAATAGTAACAGGGGATTGCAAAAGTTTTTCAGGGGTTCTCGAAGCTGAAATGACAACTTCATCTAATAATGTCTTTTTAATTGTGTCTGAAACTATTGTTTGCGCAAAAGAAATGCTGCAAAAAAACAATGTCAAAATAAGTAAGTGTTTTCTCATTTGGTTTTTTATTTACTTGTTAGTGTAGCTAAAGTACTATTTATTTTGATATTAATAAATAATCAGTAAATAAATTTCATAATTAGTCTAAATTAACCTTTATTATTGATAATAGTTTGGAAGTAATTCTTGGGTATATAGTATGTTTTTTATAAAAAACGCAAGAAATGTACTATGCAAACCTATAAAATTAACATAGTTTTAAGTAATTCATAAAAACAACATTTGTGAAACTAATTGATTACCATTTCTGGAATTTCTCCTTCAATAATTAAATTGGCTTCAGTTGAGGCGATAATATGTTCTACCGAAACGCCCGGGGCACGCTCCAAAAGTTTAAAACCTTTTGGAGTAACTTCTAAAACAGCAAGTTCTGTTACTACTTTTTTAACGCAACCTACACCAGTTAATGGCAAGGTACATTTTTTTAATATTTTTGATTCACCAGCTTTGTTTACATGCATCATGGCTACAATAATATTATCCGCAGAAGCGACTAAATCCATAGCACCCCCCATTCCTTTTACCATTTTTCCGGGTATTTTCCAATTGGCAATGTCTCCATTTTCTGAAACTTCCATCGCGCCAAGTATCGTTAGATCTACGTGTTGTCCTCTAATCATTCCAAAACTCATTGCAGAATCAAAATAACTCGCACCTGGCAAGGTCGTAATGGTTTGTTTTCCAGCATTGATAATATCAGCATCTTCTTCTCCTTCAAATGGGAAAGGGCCCATTCCCAGAACTCCATTTTCACTTTGAAATTCCACAGAAATATCTTTCCGAACATAGTTTGCGACCAATGTTGGAATGCCTATTCCGAGGTTTACAAAATAATTGTTTTGAACTTCTTTTGCGATACGTTTTGCAATATCTGTTTTATCTAATGCCATAACTTCATTTAAAATTTTGTGAATTTCAGTTACCTAAAAATAAAGCAAGACCTAATATTCATGCCAAATATAGTAAACGATTCCGTTGGGTGCAATTATTTAATGTGAAATAGTGTGACAAATATTTATCAAGTTGTTGAATTTCAAAATCTTGAATTCGATGAGGTTCGGGCTTATTTTTTTTGGTATTTTAATTTGTAGAAAAATATACTATTTAGAAACAGCTGTTGTTGCATCGGGCGCAGGGTTAGAGTTAAAAGCTTGAATTTTGAGGTTCTGAATATCAATTTTCAAGTTAAAAGCATGAAATTTCAAGTTAATAACCTCAATTTTCGAGTTAATAGCTTGAATTTTCAAGTTAAAAGCATGAATTTTCGAGTTAATAACCTCAATTTTCGAGTTAATAGCTTGAATTTTCAGGTAAAAAGGGTGAAATTTCAAGCTTTGAACCTGAATTTTCACCCTTTGAACTTGAATTTTGAAGCTTTTAGGCTCAAATTACCTACTCAAAAATAATTTTTTAATATTGTCTACTTCGTTTTTAGCATTAAGAATTTTGAACTTCAAAAATTAATTTAAATATTTAGATTTTAATTCCTCAATAACTTTTAATTCCTCTTCATCTATACCATTAGAAATATCAGCTATTTCATTTAGTAAAGAACTTATTGAATCTTTTACACTTTGATTAAATTCTTTAAGTTCATTTAAAAATCCAATTTTAAATGTTTCTTCATTTTTATATAAAAACTCAAAATCTTCTAAGTAATTAAAAATCAAACTATCATATTGTTCTTTATTAATATTTTCTCCATATAACGGGCTTAAAAAATTAAGTAGAATTGTAGATAATAATTGTTTTTCTTCCTCGTCAAAAGTTCCGTCAGCTTTTGCTACTAAAAAAATGGGGTAAGTAAGAATTAATACTTTAAATTCTTCTTCCGACATTTTCATACTTCGTTTATTCTCAAATTTTTCTTTCATAGTTTTTTCTTTTTAATCGAATATCTTTTTAAAAGCGTGTTTAATCATGTGTTGACTTTCTTGTTGAGATTTAAATAAATAATATAAAACAGGAATGCCAATTATAACTCCTAATATTATAAATATGGTGGTTATTAATTTTTTTTTATTATAATCCTTTAATTTTTTTATTTTATATTCTGACAATCTATTTTCAAAAAATGCAGACTCTTCATTTGACCCAAGTTGTTTCATTTTAAATATTCCGTCTTCAATTTTTGAGACAGCCGCCTTCTTTATACTTTCAGATTCATGACTTTGAACAAGACTCCATAATTCAGTCAATATTTGATAGTTACTATTGCTGTCATTACTATAAGATGTTTTAATTATATCTTTTAATAATTTGGCTTCCATTTTTTGTCTTTGGAACTCTTGTTCCATTTCTATTTTCTCTCTTTCAAACTCTTGTTCTAATTCGATTTTATCAATTTGAGCATCATACTCTATTTTTGATTTTTTTATTGTTGCTTCTGCGTCTGCTTTTGCTTGTACCGCTTTTATTTCAGCAACTTTAACATTAACACTTGAGTTTATCCTATGTGGTGTTGACCACTTATCACCAAAAACAGCATTAGAAACTACCTTCCCTGTGTTTTTTCCGATTTCACGACTAAATGAATTTCCAAATGTTCCCATTCAATTTTATTTTAAGGTTATTATTTAAATCTGTTGCTTTAGCAATATAATTACGTTCATAGATTGACTCCAAATCTTGTTTTATGTTTTTTCTCACAATTAAATTAATAAATCAACCACAATATTAATCCATTATCAAACCAAAATAAATTGCAACTTATTGCAACTTCACTTTCAAAAAGGA
>CANIFM010000038.1 GCA_947466955.1 Bacteroidota bacterium | reverse complement strand
GTTGTCCATATCCCAATTTTTAGTTCTAAAATCCTGTTATTATTTTGAAGCAATTTAACACTATTTCAACGCCAACTTCTTAATTTTATTGTAATTTTTTTCTTCCGAAGCTATTTCCTGCTTTCCGCTTCAAGTCCTCATTCAAAAAGTTGTTTTTCTACGCCAAAAAAGGAGCTTCCTTTGGTCGCTCTTTTTAGCCAAGAAAAACTACCTTTTTTCATTCCGGGCTTTTCACTTCACTCAGGGCTATCAGGAATTGTCGTTTTGTTCTTGGTTATTGCGGGCGTAAAGAAGTGAAGCGTGGCAATCTTCTTTTTTAACCGCAAAGGGCGCAAAGTCTTACGCAAAGTTCGCAAAGTTTTTAACCGATTAACCAAATAACCGATTAACCCTTTTCTCACAAATAACCGCATTAACGAATAACCAAATAAACTTTTTCAAACAAATAACCGATTAACCAAATTAAACATTACATTTACAAAATACAAATTCATTGTAGCGCACAATAACAAAGATTCCCGAGTTATTGAGCACACCGGCAAACAAAGCGCTTTGCCAACTCCCTCACAAAATAGTACGCAGGATTTGCGATGCAACAAAAACATGTTGTTTTGTAGCAAATTAAAAATAAAACACAGTAGAAGTTGAGCATATACAGCTAAAAAAGATAGATATACTCATTTTTTGGCTTAGAAAATAAATGAATATATAAGTTTGCACTTATTTTAAAGAACCAACACAATAAATATGAAACTATTTGGACTACGTTATTTTTCAATAAAATCTGAAAATACACTCTTTGAACTCCCCGAAAATTTAAAACCTAATAATCTTTTCGTATATTCATTAGGTCAAAACTTCACTGTAAACTATTATGGAAAAACATATACAACTCGCCTAATTTTGCAATCTGTAAATGCTCGTTATTTAGTCGGATATATTTTGAAAAGTACTGATGTTCATTTAATTAATCTCAATGAAAAACTTTTTAGCGAAGAAGATATACAAAATTGGGAAAAAATATTTTTTATTATCGATCAGGAAACACAAATTTTTGCTTGCCAACAAGATTATGATGTTGCTACTGCTGAAAATATTAAAAACGTCCTAGAACTTATAGCGAACGCTCCGCTTTTTACTTATGGTTATGTTGTTAAATTGGAGTATATAGTTGACAAATTTAAATTTTGGAATATTATTGATGAAGCAAATGGTATCTTTCAAATTGCATTTAAGTTAAATGCTCCAAATCTATTTGGAGGTAGTAAACGTGCAAATGCTTGGTTAAGAGAATTAAAAGAAAGACATAATATGACAAGCGTCGGAGTGGATGTCCGAAATGAAAACGCAGCTCTTACTTATGATCAAGAAGAATTGGAATCTTATCGAGATTATGCAGATTCTGGTGGAGGCGAATGGACTTTAACAGTTTTGCAAAATAAGAAAAAGAAAAAATTTAAGAGCGCTAATCATTTAAGGCAAAAAGAACTTGACATTGAAAATGATTCTCCTGCTTACATTTTAAGTAATATAGACGACGTTATTAAAAGAATGATTAATATTTTTAGCTCATTAAATGATTAAATATTTAAAAATATTAGCCCTTTTCATTATTTCCTTTTTTATTTGCTATTGGACAAAAGAAGAGAAAATTGACATCTTATTGGATAAAGTTTTCTTCAATACTTTATCTATCCTAATTGGTCTTTCTATCGCCATTGTTGGAATTTTTCTTGGTTCAATAAACAGTTTATATCTTTCATTATATAAAATGATTAAGAAGGATGGTAGTCAATTTACTGATAAAGAAATCAATAATATTAAAGTTGGATTAAATGATATGATCAAAGAATTGCGAGAAAATACTTTCTTGTCAGTATATAGTTTGATAGCAATTATAGTTCTCTTCGTAATTAAATCCATTGATTTTCCATATATTCACTGGTTTGTTGATTCATCAATTATCACAAAAATTTTTTCAGTAAATGTTTTTATTATTTTTATTTCTACACTTATTTTTTGGTCAATTGTTGATAGTGTAAAAGTTGTATTTAGAATTACAAATGCTTTTGAACTTGTAAAAGATCAAAACGCCAGCTAACAGTTGCCAGACATCACGGATACCCACATGGCTCGAATTTGTCCCCACAGCGAATAGCGCGGATTTCTAACCCTACAAATACAAGAAAAAATGAGTAGTTTTAAAACAAAAGTTAAAGAATTTCATAAAGGGTAAGGGATTGCAAATCCGTTATCTGAAAATTGATAGAAAATCAAGTTGTTCGGAAATTCCGAACAACTGCCGATGATGGTAAAGAATATGAAACAACTTATTATAATTTAGATGTTATTTTGAATTTAAACCATTTCTTAAATTACCCTTATTTTTTTTAACTACAAACCAAGAATATTCTCTAAATTTGGAACTTCCTGCAAGGTTTTTTTTAACCTTGTAGGTATGTTTTAAAATTACATTAAACCTACAAGGTTTTGAAAACCTTGCAGGAATCCTAAAACTCACTATCCTAAGTGTTCTTTAAAAAACTAAATATTATTAAAAGTCGGAACTGCTGTGCGAAGTCTCCCAACTTCATTCCCACAACATCTTCTTTAAAACCCCTTTAAACTCAATTTAAACTTCATTATTTTGAATTTAAACCATTTCCTAAATCACCCATTTAAATTATTTTACTACAAACCAATAATATTCTTTAAATTTGGAACTTAATGATTGGAAACCAAATAAAACTAACAAACCTACTATGACAAATTCTAAAAAACTGCTTATTCTTGCCATTGCAAGTTTACAATTAATGAGTTGCAACAAAAAAGAAGCCGAGTTCAACGACCCATTAGTATCCAACAGAGATACATTGATGAATCCAGCGGAAAACTTTTTCCTATATGCAAACGGAGGTTGGTTCAAAAACAACCCAATTCCATCAACAGAAAAAAGTAATGGAATTTGGAGAACAATTGGCGACACCCTCAACAACCAAATCAAGCAAATTTGCGAAAAATCTGCTAAAGACGAAAGCGCAGAAAAAGGAAGCAACAAACAAAAAATAGGTGATTTCTATGCATCAGGAATGGATTCTCTTGCTATTGAAAAAGCGGGAATTGCCCCTTTAAAATCGGAATTTACCAACATCGATAATATAAAAGATGTTCCGTCGTTAATGGCTACAATTGCACATTTGCATACTATTGGCGCAAGCCCAGCATTTACTTTTTATTTAGGACAAGACGATAAAATCAGTACAAAATATGCTTTGTTTCTAGGACAAGGCGGTTTGGGATTGGGCGATAGAGATTACTATTTCAATTCAGATGAACGTACCGTTTCTATAAGAAATGAATATGTAAAACACCTGCAAGCAATGATGAAATTAATTGGTCAAGACGAAGTTTCAGCGACAAAAAATGCAGGAGCAATTATGAAATTGGAAACCGATTTGGCGAAAGCTTCCCGCAAATTGGAAGCGCTTCGTGATCCAATAAAAAATTACAACAAAATGACCGTTGCCGATTTAAGCAAGTCAACACCAAATATTGCGTGGAAAGCTATTTTACCCGTTTTTGGTATCGCAAAAGCAGATACTATAATTGTTGGGCAACCAGAATTTTACAAAGCATTAAATTCATTGGTGAAAACCTATTCTATCGAAGATTGGAAAACGTATTTGAAATGGGATTTGGTCAATTCGTATGCATCGTACCTAAATAGTGCTGTCGAAAATCAAAACTTCAAATTTTATTCTACCGTTTTAAATGGTGTTTCAAAACAAAAACCACGTTGGAAAAGAGTGGTAGGGCAAACGGACGGTTCATTAGGAGAATTAATTGGACAAGTTTACGTTGCTGAATATTTGCCGAAAGGCTCGAAAGAAAAGTTATTGGAAATTGGAAACAACATCCGAGAAGTATATGCCGATCACATCAAAAAATTAGATTGGATGAGTGAAGCTACAAAAGTGAAAGCATTGCATAAATTAAGTAAAATTGTAATGAAAGTAGGCTATCCCGACAAATGGAAGGATATGAGTACGATGAATATCGATAGAAAATCGTATTGTGCCAATGTGATGCAAGCCAATATTTGGAGCTATAATTATATGATAAATAAATTCGGAAAACCAGTTGACAGAACCGAATGGAGTATGCAACCGCAGACTTATAACGCCTATTACAACCCAAGTAATAACGAAATTGTAGTTCCAGCGTGTAATATTATGGTTCCTGGATATGAAGGAAGAATGCCTGACGACGCTATTTTATATGGAATTATTGGCGGATCTACTTTTGGTCACGAAATTACCCACGGATTTGACGATCAAGGAAGTCAATATGATGAAAACGGAAATTTGAACAATTGGTGGACAGCGGAAGATTTGAAAAAATTCCAAGCCAAAACAAAATTGATAGTTTCTCAGTTTAATAAGTTCACTATTTTGGGTGACAAACACATTAATGGTGATGCAACTCAAGGAGAAAATATTGCCGATTTAGGTGGCGTTGTTATGGGTTATGAAGCGTTTAAGAAAACATCTCAATATAAAAACAACGAGAAAATTAGCAATTTGACACCAGATCAAAGGTATTTCCTTGCTTATGGATATGCTTGGATGATAAATATTAAAGACGAAGCTTTGGCAACACAAATTATGACGGATGTTCACGCACCAGCGCAATTCAGAATTAATGGCCCTTTGAGTAATATGCCAGAATTTTATAAAGCTTTTAATGTAAAAGTAGGAGATAAAATGTTTCAACCTGACTTGCTTCGCGTAGTTATTTGGTAGATTTTATTGCTAATTATAGTAAAGACCGTTCCTTTTGAGCGGTCTTTTTTTGTTTGTATTTTCCGATTCCATAAAACGAATATTGTGTATATTTGCAACACAAAATTCAATTAGAACGTGAGCCAAATCAACAAATTAAAAATTCTGAATGATCCAATTTATGGATTTATAACGATTCCAAATCCTTTTATTTATGATTTAGTGCAGCATCCGTATTTTCAACGTTTGCGACGAATTTCTCAAATGGGATTGTCTTATTTGGTTTATCCAGGTGCGCACCACACCCGATTTCATCACGCTTTGGGTTGTATGCACATTATGCAAAAAGCCATTGAAGTATTGCGATTCAAAGGGATTTTGATTTCTGATGAAGAAGAAAATGCGTTGCTAATTGCGATATTATTACACGATATTGGTCACGGACCTTTTTCTCACGCAATGGAACACAGCATTGTTGAAGACGTGAATCACGAAGCCATTTCGTTGTTGTTTATGAATAAATTAAATGAAGAATTTGACGGCAAATTAAGTTTGGCGATTCAAATATTCAAAGGCGAATACCACCGCAAATTTATGTTGCAATTAATCTCGAGTCAATTGGATATGGACAGAATGGATTATCTGAAACGAGATAGTTTTTATTCGGGTGTGGCAGAAGGAAATATCAGTTCTGATAGATTAATCCAAATGATGACAGTTATTGACGACCGATTGGTAATTGAAGAAAAGGGAATTTATTCGGTAGAAAAGTTTCTAATGGCGCGACGATTAATGTACTGGCAAGTCTATTTTCATAAAACGAGTTTAGTAGCAGAATTAATTTTGACGAAAGTCCTAAAACGAGCTAAAGAATTAACTCAAAAAGGAATTGTTTTGCCTTGCAGCGAACCGTTGTTATTTTTTATGAAAAACAAGGTCGAACTCGCTACATTTGATAATGATACTTTAGATAAATTTGCACAATTAGATGATTTTGATATTATTAGTGCTTTGAAATCGTGGTTGAATAATGATGATTTTATCTTGAGTTCTTTAAGTAAAATGATTATTAACAGGGATTTATTAAAAATAAAACTCAATAACGAGAAATTTTCAAAAGAAGTTTTGGAAGTGTCCATTGCTGCTTTTTCAAAAGAAAATAATATTTCAATTCAAGACGCAAATTACTTTGTATTTAAAGGGAAAATCAAAAATCAAGCGTACAGTATCGAAGCGGAACCTATTCGGATTTTGAAGAAAGATATGACGGTTGAAGATGTTGTAGAAGTATCGGATCAATTGAATTTGAAGTCATTATCCAAACAAGTGACAAAATATTACATTTGTTTTCCAAAACAACTCGTTGAAAATTAACATTTAGAATCTATTTTTTATATTTTTGTAAAGATGAAATTTACAGCAGAACAAATAGCGGGGATATTAGAAGGTGAAGTAGTGGGAAATCCAAACGCTGAAGTTTCCAAGTTGACCAAGATTGAAGAAGGTGTTGAAGGTTCGTTGACTTTTTTGGCAAACCCAAAATACAACAATCATATTTACACTACAAAAGCGACAATAACCATTGTAAACACTACGTTTTTTCCTGAAGGAGAAATTGCAACAACGCTCATAAAAGTTGCCGATGCGTATCTTGCTTTTTCAAAATTATTGGCGTTTTATGCTGATGCAAAAGGAACTAAAGTTGGAATTGAACAACCTTCGGTACTTTCAGAAAATGTTAAATATGGCGATAATTTCTATTTGGGAAGTTTTGCATATATAGGCGTAAATGTAACGATTGGTAATGATGTGAAAATTCATCCGAATTGTTTTATTGGAGATAATGTTGTCATTGGCAATAATGTTACTATTTTTGCGGGTGCAAAAGTTTTTTCTGAAACGGAAATTGGAAACAATTGTGCCATTCATTCTGGGGCAGTTTTGGGCGCTGATGGTTTTGGTTTTGCACCGAATCCTGATGGAACGTTCAGTAAAATTCCTCAAATTGGAAATTTGATTATTGAAGACAATGTGAATATCGGCGCTTGTACCACAATTGACCGTGCCACGATGGGTTCAACAATAATTAGAAAAGGAGTAAAATTAGACAACCAAATTCAAATTGGTCACAATGTTGAAATTGGAGAAAATACGGTAATTGCAGCATTAACAGGAATTGCGGGTTCAACAAAAATTGGACACAATTGTATGATTGGCGGGCAAGTAGGTATTGCAGGACACATTACAATTGGTAATAATGTTCGCATTCAAGGACAATCGGGGGTAAGTAGAAATATAAAAGATGGCGAATTTTTGCAAGGAACACCTTCATTAGATTATAAAGACTATTACAAATCGTATGTGCATTTCAAAAATTTGCCTACAATTGTAAAAGAAATCGAAAAATTAAAAAAGAACAGTAAATAAGCTATAAAATGATGGTTAAACAAAATACCATAAGTAAAGAAGTTTCACTTACAGGAGTTGGATTGCACACAGGAAAAGACGTGAAAATGACTTTTAAACCTGCGCCAATTAACAATGGATTTTCATTCGTTAGAATTGATTTAGAAGGAGAACCAATTATTGAAGCCGATGCAAACTATGTTGTAAATACGCAACGGGGTACTAATTTAGAAAAATTAGGAGTTAAAATTCAAACGCCAGAACACGTTTTGGCTGCATTGATTGGTTGTGATTTGGACAATGTTATTATAGAATTAGATTCTTCGGAACTTCCAATTATGGATGGTTCTTCAAAATATTTTGTTGAAGCTTTGGAAAAAGCGGGTTTAGTGGTTCAAGACGCTATCCGAAAATATTATGTTGTAAAAGAAGTAATCTCATTTGCAGATGAAACCACAGGAAGTGAAATTATTGTGATGCCTTGCGATGACTATCAAGTGACTGCAATGGTTGATTTTGGAACGAAAGTTTTGGGCACACAAAATGCTACAATGAAGTGCATTTCTGATTTCAAAAAAGAAATTGCAGACTCAAGAACGTTTAGTTTTCTTCACGAATTAGAATCACTTTTGGATAACGGATTGATAAAAGGTGGCGATTTAAATAATGCAATTGTATATGTAGATAAAGAAATTTCTGAAACTACAATGGAGAATTTAAAACGTGCTTTTGGAAAAGATCAAATTACGGTTAAACCAAATGGAATTTTAGATAATCTTACGTTGCATTATCCTAATGAAGCGGCTCGTCATAAATTATTAGATGTAATTGGTGACTTGGCTTTAATTGGAACAAGAATTAAAGGAAAGGTAATTGCTAATAAACCGGGACATTTTGTAAATACACAATTTGCAAAAAAGATGGCTAAGCTTATAAAAATCGAACAAAGAAATCACGTTCCAGTTTATGATTTGAACTTAGAACCATTGATGGATATTCATAAAATTATGAGTATTTTACCTCATAGACCGCCATTTTTATTTATCGATAGAATTTTAGAAATGTCGGAAAGTCATATTGTGGGAATGAAAAATGTTACAATGAACGAAAGTTTTTTTGTAGGTCATTTTCCAGGAGCACCAGTAATGCCGGGAGTTATCATTGTTGAAGCGATGGCGCAAACAGGAGGAATATTAGTTCTAAGTACCGTGCCAGATCCTGAAAATTACTTGACTTATTTCATGAAAATAGACAATGTAAAATTCAAAAATAAGGTTTTGCCTGGAGATACATTGACATTTAAATGCGAATTAATAACACCAATTAGAAGAGGAATTTGCCACATGCAAGCACACGCTTACGCCAATGGAAAATTGGTTGCTGAAGCAGAATTGATGGCTCAAATTGCAAAAAAACAATAATATTGTTGGTAATTTGGTTAATCGTTACTTCGATTAATCGATTTTAGCAGTAAATAGATTAAATAAAAAATATGAATCAACCTTTAGCATACGTTCATCCGGGAGCAAAAATTGCCAAAAATGTAGTAATTGAACCGTTTACGACCATTCATAATAATGTAGTAATTGGTGATGGAACTTGGATTGGATCCAATGTTACTATTATGGAAGGCGCAAGAATTGGGAAAAATTGCAATATATTTCCTGGTGCTGTAATTTCGGCAGTTCCCCAAGATTTAAAATTTGGTGGAGAAGATTCTTTGGCAATAATAGGAGATAATTGTACCATTCGAGAATGTGTAACTATTAATAGAGGAACAATAGCGTCGGGACAAACGACACTTGGAAACAACTGTTTGGTGATGGCAACAGCTCACATTGCGCACGATTGCCATATTGGCGACAATGCAATAATCGTAAACGGAGTAGCACTTGCGGGTCACGTAACTGTTGGAAAATATGCAATTATTGGAGGTTTGGCAGCAATTCACCAGTTCATTCACATCGGAGATCACGCAATGATTTCTGGAGGCTCTTTGGTACGAAAAGACGTTCCACCATTTACAAAGGCTGCAAAAGAACCATTGTCTTATGTTGGAATAAATTCTGTTGGATTAAGACGTAGAGGTTTTACCACAGAAAAAATCAGAGAAATTCAAGAAATATATAGAATTTTATACCAAAAAAATTACAATACAACACAAGCAATTGGAATTATAGAAGCAGAAATGGAAGCAACGCCAGAACGCGACGAAATTCTTGATTTCATTAGAAATTCATCAAGAGGAGTAATGAAAGGATATTCTGGAAATTATTAATACAGTCTAGAAATCGACTAAACAAATTAACAAATCAACAAATAAACAAAAATATGGCATCTACATCAGACATAAAAAACGGATTATGTATCAAATACAACAATGATATATATAAAATTATTGAGTTTTTACACGTTAAACCTGGAAAAGGACCCGCTTTTGTAAGAACAAAATTAAGAAGTTTATCTAACGGAAAAGTGTTGGACAATACTTTTTCTGCAGGACACAAAATCGAAGAAGTGCGTGTTGAAAATCACAAATTTCAATTTTTATATCCAGAAGGTGATTTATTTCACTTTATGAATGTAGAATCATTTGAGCAAATTTCATTGAATAAAAGCATTCTTGATTCACCAGATTTATTAAAAGAAGGTGAAAATGTGATGGTGAGTATTAACACTGAAACTGACTTGCCACTTTCTGTTGATATGCCAGCGTCTGTTGTACTTGAAGTGACGTATGCAGAGCCAGGAATTAAAGGAAATACGGCTACAAATGCTACAAAATCGGCAACGGTTGAAACGGGTGCTACTGTAAATGTTCCTTTGTTTATTAATGAAGGAGATAAAATTAAAATTGATACTGCTTCGGGTTCTTACATGGAACGCGTGAAAGAGTAAAAAATTAGTCGAAAGTCATAAAGTCTTAAAGTCTAATGTCTAAATGTCTAATGTCTTAAAGGCGAAGAGAGAAAGATTAATATATATAGCATTCATAATAAGATTAAGTTAAAAATGAAATTCCCAAAAACCTACTTATTGCAAGAAATTGCCGCAATTATTGATTGTGAGTTTGTTGGCGACGCAACATTTCCAGTTTATGGAATGAATGAAATTCACGTTGTTGATCAAGGAGATATTGTTTTTGTGGATCATCCAAAATATTACGACAAAGCATTACAATCAGCTGCGACTATAGTTTTAATTAATAAAAATGTAGCTTGTCCTGAAGGAAAAGCACTTTTAATTTCTGACGATCCGTTTCGTGATTTTAATAAATTGACGAATCATTTCAAGCCATTTCAGTTTTCTAATGTTTCCATCGCTACTTCTGCTACAATTGGAGAAGGAACCATAATTCAGCCAAATACATTTGTGGGAAATCACGTTGTAATTGGAAAAAACTGCTTAATTCATTCTAATGTTTCAATTTATGACCATACAATAATTGGTGATAATGTAATCATTCACGCAGGAACAATTCTTGGTGCGGATGCTTTTTATTATAAAAAAAGAGCGGAAGGTTTCGATCAATTAATTTCTGGTGGACGTGTTGTTATCGAAAACAATGTTGGAATTGGTGCTTTATGTACCATTGACAAAGGCGTTACAGGCGACACAACTATTGGTGAAGGAACAAAAATTGACAATCAAGTTCACGTTGGACACGATACCGTTATTGGAAAAAAATGTTTAATAGCCTCGCAAACAGGAATTGCTGGTTGTGTAATAATTGAAGATGAGGTTACGCTTTGGGGACAAGTTGGAACTACGAGCGGCATAACAATTGGAACAAAAGCAGTGGTTTTAGGGCAAACAGGTGTAACAAAATCAATTGAAGGTGGAAAGAGTTATTTTGGAACCCCAGTTGAAGAATCTCGTGAAAAATTAAAACAGCTTGCCAACATAAAGAAAATCCCCGAAATGCTACTTAAATTGAAATAATTATGAACGCAAAAAAGATTATACTTGATTTTTATAAATCGGACGCTTTGATAAACCCGGAAGTATTAGAAACTTTTTTGCATCCCGATGTTATTTTAGATTGGAATAGTAGCAAAGGTTTTATACAAATGAAACGTGATGATTTACTTGCCTTAGCATCTGAATTGAGTAGGTCTTACATTCGTTCAAAAGTTGCAATTTCTCATATTGTGAAAGAAGGAAATCTAATTTCCGTTCGCTATTCCCATTCTGTAAAAACGTTTGAAAATCCAAGAGAAGCAATTTTATTGGCAAATTTCATGGTTATTTGGGAGTTGAAAGACGATAAATTGTATCGCGGTTTTCAAATGAGTCAATTGTCCTAAAAATAGTGATTTGATTTAACAATTGGTAATTTCTAAATCTTTAAATGCTAATTCCCTTTATTATTTTACAGAAATTTTTTTATTTCTACAAGAACTAACAATAAATCAATTTTATTTCTTATCCTAATCTTATGTAAAATTTAAGTTTTTGAACTGAATTTTAATTTAAATTTGTGTTTATATATTTATTAAATATGAAACAAATTTTCCTTTTTTTAATTCTACTATTTTCAACTATAAACATATATTCTCAAACACTTAAAGAGGAATATTTGGACTGTGCAAGACAAAAATATTACACTCAGGATTATCAAGAAGCGATAGATTATTATTCAAAAATTATAGAAATTTGTCCAAAGGATTCTGTTGCCTATAATGATAGGGGTTTTGTAAAGGAATTGATAAAAGATTATTCAGGAGCTATTGAAGATTATACTAAAGAAATTGAAATTGATACATTATTTGCCGACAGTTATTTTTTTAGAGGAATGGCAAAAAGTAAAATTACAGATTATAAAGGAGCAATATTAGATTATAAAAAAGTTGTAATTCTCGAATATGACAATGCAGATGCTCATTATTTTATGGGGCTTGCCAAATTTGAACTTAAAGATATAAATGGTGCAATTGCGGATTATAACGACGCTATTAGTATTAGAAATACTCACAATGATGCTTTCTACAGCAGGGGTTGGGCAAAAGAACAATTAAAAGACTACAATGGTGCCTTAGAAGATTATAATTCAGCAATTCAATTTGATGCAACAATTCCAGATTATTACCTTAAAAGAGGTGCTTTAAAAATTAAAATGAGACAGAATAAAGATGCGAAATTGGATTTGAAAAAATACAATGAATTGCTATTGGTTAATAAAATCATTAAATAACAGTATCATAAATAGAATTGATTATGAAAAAAATGACTTGTTTATTTGTACTGTGTCTTTTGAATATATTTTCGATTTATTCGCAACAAGAGCCCATTGTGATTGAAGGAATTGCCCAGGGCACATCGTATCATATTACTTATTTTGATAAAAAGAATAGAGATTTACAACCACAAATAGATAAAATTTTAAGAAATTTTGATTTGTCAGTTTCTACTTATATTCCAAATTCTATTATCTCTAAAATTAACTCTAATGTTAAGAATGTAAAAGTCGATGCCTATTTCAAAACGTGTTTTAACAAAGCCAAAGAAGTTTGGAAAAATACCGACGGTGCTTTTGACCCCACTGTATATCCCATTGTAAATGCTTGGGGATTTGGGCCTAGTAAAAAGCAAAAAATTGAAAAGCAAAAAATTGAAAGCATGCTTCAGTTTGTAGGATTTGATTTAATTGAGTTGAAAGGAAATAAAATAATCAAAAAAGACCCTCGAGTGGCTTTAGATTTTAATGCTTTTGCGCAAGGATATTCTGTTGATGTGGTTTCAGAATTTTTAAAATCAAAAGGGATTACTTCTTTTGTTGTAGAAATTGGTGGCGAGGTTTATGCTAATGGAAGAAAACCAAATGGAGAATTTTTTAAAGTTGGAATTGAAAAACCAATTGACAATAAAGAGACTTCAAATCCATTGAAAGCAATTGTAAAATTGGAAAATTTGGCGGTTGCCACTTCGGGAAATTACAGAAGATTTGTGATAGAAGATGGTATAAAATATGCCCATCATATAGATCCTAAAACGGGATACCCAACTAAAAATAACTTGTTAAGTGCTTCTATATTTTCTAAAGAATGTATTGCATCAGATGCTAATGCCACCGGTATTTTAGTTATGGGGCTAGAAAAAGCAAAGGTTTTTTTAGAATTACATTCTGAACTTCAAGCGTATTTAATATATTCAGATGATAATGGTAAGTATCAAGTTTATGAAACTCCAGGAATAAAAGCAATTGTTTCGGAGGTAGTTGAAGAAAAAAAGTTTTCTTTATTTAAAGATAATTAAGATTTAAATATCAATCTTAAAATTTTCATTTTGCATAATAAACATAAAAAAAGCACCCAATCGGGTGCTTTTTGAATTGTATTAAGAAACAAATACTATTTGTTAAGTATAACTTTATAATTAGAGGTTCCATTGTCATTGGTAACAGAAACAATATAAAGACCATTATTCAAATTTGACAAATCTATTCTTTTAGTAGTGTCAACAGATTCAGATGCAATTTTTTCAGAATAAACTACTTTGCCTAAAATATCTACTACTCTAATACTTTTCACATCATTTTTGAAGTCCATATTAAAGACTCCATTTGTTGGATTTGGATAAATTGTAACTTTAGGATTTAATGATGATGAAAACTCATTAACTGCTAGTGCTGTTGGCATCCATTGTAATGAAATTGTAGTAAAATTAGTGTCAGCAGTTGGTGTTTGCATATCCATTGCAACTCCTTTTACAAAAGGAAAATATCTAGTAACAGAAGCGGCACTATGACTCCAAGTTTCTTGAATAGCTACTCTGTATGAACCATCGGCTACGACTGTACCTGCTACATTTGTTCCGTTCCAAGAAATAGTATTTGCTGTAAAAATTGAAGAAGTTGTTCCACCTGATGTTGCGTCAACAACACTTTGACCAGATTTTGAAGACCAAGTAGCTAAATGATCGTAATTTCCACTACTTCCATATTTCAACTTTGTTTTAACAAATGCACTTGTTCCAGTTGTAGGATTTGTTTCAATCCAAACTGCAACTAAATATTTCCCATCAGATCTGTAATTACCAGAAGTATGAATAGGGCTTGTGAATTTAAATGTCAATGTTCCAGCTGTTGATTGAGCATTTGTATTATTATACAACAATAAAAAAGCTACAGTAATAAAAAGTAATCTTGTTTTCATTTTATTTGTTTTAAAATTTCAAAGTGCTAATTTATATTATAAAAATATTAAACCAAATTTAAATAAGTAAATTATCTTTGAATTAAGAGAATCTTAATTTACGTATGTTTTTGAAATGTGTAATGCTAACTAATTCGATTCAAATGTATTTTTTCTGGTGGGTGTAAAACCATTGGGAATTTTTCTATTTTTACAGAGCTACTATCTAATCCAAAAGCTTTCTCTTCGGATAAACTGAATTTTTTAATTAAGAAATAGGCATTCATAACAATTTTTTCATGCCATAATAAATCGCTGTCATTAGACAGGAACTTTTCTGACAATACAAATTTGAAATCACCAAGAATATTGTTTTTATTCAAAGATTCATAACGACTTGTAACGTCAACTTCACCATTATGTACCATATCTTTTAGTACTTCTTTGAACATCAAATTAATTTTTGTTGGTTCTCTGAAACCTAAATTAAAATCAACCCTGAATAAATCATCTTTAATAATTTCAGTTACTTTGTATTCTGTTTTGTAGGGTTCGCTAAGAATATTTACGTGAACAAACCAATACAAATCGGCTCTTTTAGGTCGTTTTTGCAATATAGAATACATTACTTTTTCTTCAATTTCATCACCACGATTGGCATTGGTCATGTAAACCAAATGTGTCGCATATTTTGGAATGGTTAAATCGGCACTTAATTCGGCTAAAACTTTTTTGTATGAATCTATTTTAACAAATTTTGTGTAATTCCTGCTAATTTTCTTCGCTAAATGCCAAGTCGTCATTATTCCAATTAAAATTGTTGCTATGAACAAAGTCACATAACCACCATGAAGGAATTTATTCAAATTCGCAATTAAGAAACTAATTTCAATAACTAAATAAATAAGAATTAATGGAGTTATCAAAAACCAAGAAATCCTTTTAATAATCATAAAATAGGTAAGGAGCAAGGTAGTCATAATCATACAAAGTACGATTGCTAAACCATAAGCGCCTTCCATATTACTCGATTCTTCAAAATGCAATACAATCATAACGCAACCTGCAAAAAGCAACCAGTTTATGGAAGGAATATACAATTGTCCTTTTAATTCCGTAGGATATTTTATTTTTACTTTAGGCCAGAAATTCAAACGCATCGCCTCATTTATCAATGTAAATGAACCACTAATTAAGGCTTGAGAGGCAATCACGGCAGCAAGAGTAGCAATTACAATTCCAAAAGGCAAAAACCAACTTTCCATAATTAAATAGAATGGGTTTCCGTTTTTTCCTCCTAAAGTTTGTAATGTTTCTCCTTCATGATGAATTAAATAGGCAGCTTGACCAAAATAATTTAAAACCAAGGTTGTTTTTACAAAAATCCAACTGATTCTAATGTTTTTTCTACCGCAATGTCCCATATCCGAATACAACGCTTCCGCACCAGTGGTACATAGGAATACAAATCCTAAAACATAAAACCCTTCTGGGTGAATTGACAATAAATGAATAGCATAATAAGGATTTAATGCTTTTAAAACTTCAATATGGTTAGCTAACTGAATCGCACCAAGAATTCCTAACATTCCAAACCAAATCAACATCATAGGAGCAAAAAACTTACCTACTAATTTTGTTCCAAATTGTTGAATTGTAAAAAGTACAAAAAGAATTCCTATAACAATTGGGATGGTATTAATATCTGGATAATAAGTTCTAATTCCCTCAACTGCAGAAGCTACGGAAATTGGCGGGGTGATTATTCCATCTGCTAAAAGGGCACTTCCACCAACAATTGCGGGGACAATTAGCCATTTTACCTTGGTACGCTTTACTAAAGCATACAATGCAAAAATTCCACCTTCGCCATTGTTATCGGCACTTAGCGTTATTAAAACATATTTGATGGTAGTTTGTAGAGTTAAAGTCCAAAAGATACAGGAAACTCCACCTAATACTACATCGGCATTAATAGCGTGAAGCCCAATGATTGCTTTCATTACATACAACGGAGAGGTTCCAATGTCGCCATAAATTATACCTAAAGTAATTAATAATCCACCAAAAGTTAATTTACTGTGTAAATCGTGATGTTGAGACTTCATAAAAAATATCTTAAAAAAGAGGACAAATTTATTACTATTAAATTTAATATTGATAAATGATTGTATTTTTTTTGTTTTTTGAATAAAATATTTTGTCAAATAAAAAAGCACCGTCAATTGGCGGTGCTTTCTATGAGTTTTATAAAAAAATTATCTTCGATTATTTCTCGATTCCTTATTTTCACTTCGTGTTTCTCTTCTTGGTTCACTTCTTGTTTCGCTTCTTGGTTCACTTCTTGTTTCGCTTCTTGTTTCGCTTCGAGGCGTTACATTTGATCTTGAATTTCCTCTCGGAGTTTCCGTTTGAGTTCTGTTTCCTCTTGGAGCTTCACTTTCAGTTCTGTTATTTCTTTGTGAAACGTTCTCGGTTCTATTATTTCCTCTTGGTGAAACAGAATTATTAGAATTTGTTCTCGTTCTTGTAGATGCTCTATTTTGGTCTAATTCAAAGCGATTGTTAACACTTGAATTTCGTCTTCCAAAGGAACGTTCAGGATTTCTAACTTCATAACTATTTGCTCGTAAATTCCTATGTAAATTGATTGCTACAGCACTTCGTCGGTAATTTACATAATTATAATGATTGTTGTAATTTATCCAACTATGAACATTTCTGTGGTATCTGTAAATTGGAAATGGATGCCAATAATAGTAAAAACTTGGATAAAATCCCCAATTCCAGGCAGAACGATAAGGTCTGTAATTTGAAGCCCAGAAATACGTGAAAATAACTGGAGAATGAACATAAATTGGTTCATAGATATAATTATTTCCATACATATACACATCGCCAACTACTTGAATTTGCATGCGATTATTATCGTCTTTTTCAACTTCAATTGTGGCAACATCTTGAAAAATATCTTTTTCTAAAACCGCTTGAATAATAATTAAATGGGTTCTACCTTCAACAGATTCAATAACTCGCAAGTAATCAACTTGATTGTCATTGTTCAAATCCAAATTTGAAATTTTCAATTTAGGATCGTTCAAACGTCTTTCAAAATCTTCTAAATTTTCAGAATCCCCAAAAATTGAAGCAACCGCTTT
>CANIFM010000037.1 GCA_947466955.1 Bacteroidota bacterium | reverse complement strand
ATTACATCCTCAAATGCTAAAAAATCGAATCCTGGAATTGCTTTATTATTGGATAAATCTTGAACTAATTTTTGTTCGCCACCCAAAGTGTGGATAATCTTTTTAGGCTCCGTATTTACGATTTCATTTTGTTGTTCTACATTGAAACCAGTAGCGATAATGGTAACTGCAACAGCATCTCCAAGAGATTCGTCTTCACCAACACCCATAATAATATTGGCATTGTGACCTGCTTCCGCTTGAATATGATCGTTGATTTCACCAATTTCGTCAATTGTGATTTCATTAGTTCCAGAAACGATAAGCAACAATACGTTTTTGGCACCTGCGATTTTATTATCATTTAATAATGGGGAATCGAGCGCAGAAACAATGGCTTCTTTCGCACGATTTTCACCACTTGCCGTAGCCGAACCCATAATGGCAGTTCCACTGTTTGACAAAACGGTTTTTGCATCTTTTAAATCGATATTTTGAGTATAGTGATGCGTAATTACTTCGGCAATTCCTCTTGAGGCTGTTGCCAAAACTTCGTCCGCTTTAGAGAAACCGGCTTTAAAACCTAAATTTCCATATACTTCTCTCAGTTTATTATTATTGATAACAATCAAAGAATCGACTTGTTTTCTTAATTTTTCAACACCTAATAACGCTTGTTCTTGACGTACTTTTCCTTCAAATTGAAAAGGAATAGTTACAATTCCAACGGTTAGAATGTCTCTTTCTTTTGCCAATTGAGCAATTACTGGGGCAGCACCAGTTCCAGTTCCACCACCCATTCCTGCGGTAATGAAAACCATTTTGGTGTTGCTGTCCAACATTTTTTCAATGTCGGCAATGCTCTCAATCGCTGATTGTTGACCCACTTCTGGATTGGCACCTGCGCCAAGTCCTTCGGTTAAATTCACACCCAATTGAATTTTGTTCGGAACCGAACTGTTTTCTAATGCTTGTGAATCGGTGTTACAAACGATGAAATCAACGCCTTTAATACCTTGTTTGAACATATGATTGATTGCGTTACTTCCGCCTCCACCAACGCCAATTACCTTAATTACATTTGATTGGTTCTTTGGTAAATCAAATGAAATACTTCCAAAATCTGAGTTGCTTGTCATAATATTGGTTTTAAATCTTAATTAATTATTCTATTTTTTACTTCTTTCGGCTCGGGGCAAAAAGACATTTATTTTTTTATTTAATTTTTTAAACTACTCTGCGTTGTCTAAAAATTCTTTAATCTTATCGACATATTTATCAAAAAACGACTTTCTGATTTTTGTTTCTGTCGATTCTCCCACAGGGATTTTCACTTGTACTCTTTCCTCTTCTTCTATTTGTTGAACAGGAACTTCAACTTCTTGAATTTGTTCTACTGGTGCTCTGTAAACATTTACTTTTTCAGGTGCAGAAAAAGTTATTTTCACTGCACTTTGCGTACTATTTTCAATAGAATTCATTACCAATCCAACTGCTGTTGCATATAATGGACTTGAAATTTCTTCATCAGAATCACCCGCTAAATGCTCGTTTGGATATCCAATTCTCGTATCCATTCCAGTGATGTATTCTACTAATTGTTTGATGTGGTTCAATTGTGCGCCACCTCCAGTTAATACAATACCTGCAATCAATTTACGTCTTGGATCTTCGTGACCATACGCTTTTATTTCTACAAAAACTTGCTCAATAATTTCAACGACACGAGCGTGGATTATTTTAGACAAATTTTTCAAAGAAATTTCTTTTGGTTCTCTGCCTCTTAAACCTGGAATAGAAACAATTTCATTGTCTTTATTTTCTCCTGGCCAAGCCGAACCAAATTTTACTTTCAATAATTCCGCTTGCTTTTCAATGATAGAACAGCCTTCTTTGATGTCGTCTGTGATTACATTTCCTCCAAAAGGAATTACTGCCGTGTGGCGAATAATGCCGTCTTTGAAAATGGCTAAATCTGTTGTTCCACCACCAATATCTATCAAAGCTACACCCGCTTCTTTTTCTTCTTGACTCAAAACTGCATCTGCCGAAGCCAATGGTTCCAAGGTTAATCCTGATAATTCAATGCCTGAACTTTGAATACATCTTCCCACATTTCTGATTGATGATGCTTGCCCAACAACCACGTGAAAACTTGATTCTAATCTTCCGCCACACATTCCAATTGGTTCTTTTATTTCAGATTGCCCGTCGATTTTGAATTCTTGTGGCAAAACGTGAATAATTTCTTCTCCTGGAAGCATTGCTAATTTATGAACTTGATTGATTAACAAATCAATGTCTTTATCGCCAATAACTTCTTCTGCATTACTTCTGCTGATGTAATCGCTGTGTTGAATACTGCGAATATGTTGTCCCGCAATTCCTACTACTACATCTTTAATTTTGTAACCTGAATTCGTTTCTGCTTCTTGAACCGCCTGTTGGATAGATTGAATGGTTTGAGTGATATTATCAACCACGCCTCTTTTCACACCTAAGCTTTTGGATTTTCCAATTCCAAGAATCTCAAGTTTTCCGTATTCGTTTTTTCTACCAATCATTGCGACAATTTTCGTTGTCCCAATGTCTAATCCTACTGCAATGTTCTCTTTTTCCATAACCAATTATTTTGTGCAAACCACTTGCTGCGTAAACCTCAGATTTATTTTTTTATATTTCACTAACGAACTATCTGCTTCTGCTTTTTGAAAAAATGCTTTATAATTTTTGAATTTAGCGTCCACATTTACGTTACCTCCAAAATCAATTTTGTAATTATAATTTCTATTGGACATAATTATCGCCCCAGTTGGCAAAATTTCTATTCCAATTATGTTTTTTTTCAAAAAAGCATCGTCATAAATAAATCGAAATAATTTATTTAAATCCTTGCTATTTTCATCATTTATTGCACCCGAAACTATCGGAACTCTCGCAGTGAAATTTTCAGATAACGGCATTTTATTTCCCTGATAATCAAAATAAAAGGATCCGTTTTCATCAAAAACCCTTGCTATTGGCGACTTCTGTTTTACCACTGCTTTTAGCACGCCATCGATAGTCACAAATACTTCTGATTTTTCAATCATATTGTAATTGTCGAGGGATTTTTCCAATTTGTTCAAATCTACCTTATCTTTTTGTAGTATTTGCACACTCTGATTATTTTCTATTAACAATTTATTAACCGTTTCGTGAGTTATAAAAAGTTCGTCATTTCCAAGAAAAACCACCACTGATTTCGAGAGTTTTCGCTCAGAATTTCGTTTTGAAGAGAATGAAAATAGGAAAATAACCGCCACAAACATTAGCAGCAATCTTACATTTATCCAAATATTTTTCCAATTCAAGTTTTTCATTTTAATTTTTTTATGCTATTCAATTTGATAATCAAAAATCAATTTGTTTTTTTAGCAATGCTTCCTTTATTGGTTGAACCAATTCTCCAATATCTCCTGCTCCAATTGTAACAATTATTTTTGCTTCACTTTTCATTATTGATGGAATTAAATCCAATTTTGAAACGACTTTTTTATGATCATTTGTCATTTTTCCCAACAACCAATCAGATGTAATTCCTTCCATTGGTACTTCTCGTGCAGGATAAATATCTAACAATAAAACCTCATCAAAAGCAGAAAGACTTTTTGCAAAATCATCGGCAAAATCTTTTGTTCTGCTGAACAAATGCGGTTGAAAAATTGCCAACACTTTTTGATTTGGATACAATTCTGAAACTGCTTGATGTACCGCATTTATTTCTGTTGGATGGTGCGCATAATCATCAATATATACTAAATCGGTTTCTTTTATTTGATATGAAAATCTTCTCTTAATTCCTTTGAACGATTTCAGTGCTTTTGCAATTGCATCATTTGATGTTCCAAACGTTTTTGCCATTGCTAATGCCATCAAAGCGTTCGTTAAATTGTGTTTTCCAGGCAATCCAAATTGTAAATCTGTTATGATTTCTGTTGGCGTTTGCACATCAAAAACATAATTTCCATTTTCAATTCTCACGTTAAAAGCCTTGAAATTTGCGTCTTCATTTACAGCAACTGTAACGCCTTCTAAAGGTAAGTTTTTAGTAATGAAAAGTTGGCTTTTATCTGAAACTTTATTAGCAAATTCTACAAATGAAGCTTCAATTGCAGCGCTATCTCCATAAATATCCAAATGATCGGCATCCATTGAAGTAATGCAGGCAATATTGGGATGTAAATGCAAGAACGAACGGTCAAATTCATCAGCTTCAACCACAGTTATCGTTTTTCCAGTTCCAATTAAATTAGAGTTATAATTCTCCACAATTCCCCCTAAAAACGAAGTCACATCGGCACCACTTTCATATAAAATATGTCCTAAAATACTTGATGTTGTTGTTTTTCCGTGCGTTCCTGCAACTGCAAAACAAAACGTATCTTTTGTAATAATTCCTAAAACTTCCGCTCTTTTTTTAACATTGAAATCTCTTTCTAAAAAATAATTCCATTCTGAATGAGTAATTTGAACTGCTGGCGTAATAATTACTAACGTATTTTCAGTGTAATAGTCAGCTGGAATTAGATTTATATTATCTTCAAAATGAATGTTGATGCCACTTTGTACCAATTCTTTCGTGAGTTCGGTTTCGGTTTTATCATACCCAGATACATTTTTACCGATGGTTTTGAAATAGCGCGCCAAAGCACTCATCCCGATTCCTCCGATTCCTATGAAATAGACGTTCTGTATTTGGTTTAAATTCATTTTATTATTTAAAAATTAAAAAATTAAAAGATTGAAAGATTAAGTATATCCCAAATATTATTGAACTAAATCCAGCTAAATAACCTTTTGGACTATGAAAAAAATTTGCTCGATAATCTTTCGTTTTTCTTCTTTCATTATATTCATAATAAACAATTAAAAGACCTAATAAAAGAAATACAAAACCTACAAATAGACTTTTCAAATTCATTTGATTAACTTTATAATTTCGTCAACTATCTCTTTCGTCGCATTTACTTTTGCCAGTTTCTTGATATTTTGTGACAACTCTTTTTGCAAATTTTCATTGGCAACTAAATCGCTAAAAACCGTAATGAATTTTTCGTCCAATTCACTTTCTTTAAGCATCAAAGCACCATTTCTATCGACAATAGATTTAGCATTTTTTGTTTGATGGTCTTCGGCAACATTTGGCGACGGAATGAAAATCACAGGTTTTCCCACAATACTCAACTCCGAAACCGATGATGCGCCAGCTCGAGAAATCACGAAATCTGCGGCAGCATAAACCAAATCCATTCTATCGATAAAGGCAAAAACTTGAATATTGGTTGTTGGTTGTTGGTTGGTATTTGTATTATATTTATTGTACTGTTCAAAATAGAATTTTCCACATTGCCAGATTATCTGAACATTTAACGAATCGAAAAGCGGTAATTCCTTTTCAATTAATTGATTTACTTTTCTTGCTCCAAGGCTTCCACCAAGAACTAAAAGAGTTTTTTTGGAAGCATCCAAATTAAAATATTTAATAGCTTCTTCCCTTTTGCTATCAATGTCAATTAAATCTTGACGAACAGGATTTCCAGTTAAAATCATTTTGTCTTTTGGAAAAAACCGTTCTAAATTTTCATAAGCGACACAAATTCTATTTGCTTTCTTACTCAATAATTTATTTGTAATTCCAGGAAATGAATTTTGTTCTTGAATAACCGTTGGAATATTCAAGGAATTCGCCATTTGTAATAATGGTCCCGAAGCAAATCCACCAGTTCCAATAACTACATCAGGTTTGAATCCTTTGATTATAGCTCTTGATTTCCACAAACTACTGATTAATTTAACAGGAAATAATAGATTTTGCAAAGTCAGTTTTCGTTGTAAACCAGCTATCCAAAGTCCTTTTATAGCATAACCAGCTTGAGGAACTTTTTGCATTTCCATTTTATCTTGAGCACCAACAAAAAGAAATTCAGCATCTGGAAAACGAGATTTTAATTCATTTGCAATAGCAATTGCCGGGTAGATATGTCCACCGGTTCCGCCACCACTCACTATGAATTTATGTTTTGCCATTATTAATCTCTGTTTACTCTTTTAAATTTATTTATCTAATCTATCACAATTCCCCCTTCGGGGGTTAGGGGGCTTACTTCTTCAAAACCGCATCCATTGGATTTTTAGAAGTGTCTTCAATAGAATAATTATTCTCTTCAACTTCTTCTTCTATGGCATTTTCTTTTTCGATTTGTTCGTCAATTAACTTTTGAAGAATCAGATCTCTTTTTTCAGCTTCACTTTGTTCTAATGCAATTTCTTCGTCTTTTTTGGTCACGCTGATAATTATCCCAAGGGAAACACACGTCATCCAAATAGAACTTCCACCACTACTTATTAACGGTAATGTTTGACCTGTTACTGGCAATAATTCAACTGCTACACCCATATTAATTAGCGCTTGAAATATCATTGGAAATCCCAAACCAACCACTAATAATTTTCCGAAAAGGGTGTTGGCTTTATGTGCCGCAACCATAAATCGAAAGAACAATAACAAGTACAAACCAAGAACGAGCAAGCCTCCAATTAAGCCATATTCTTCGACAATAATTGCAAAAATAAAATCCGAAGAAGATTGTGGTAGTACATTTTTCTGCACACTTTTCCCAGGCCCTAAGCCGTAAATTCCTCCAGAAGCAATCGCTATTTTTGCGTTTTTAATTTGATAATCATCCTCGCCAGGCTTATTAGAAGTATAGTTTTCAATTCTGCTTGTCCACGTTCCTACTCTATTAAAAAATTTAGAATCTGGAAATGCTTTCGACAATACCACAAAAAATACCAAGCAAGCAACTCCAGAACCAACAACAACTGCGATGTATTTTATTGGATAATTACCCACAAAAGTCAGCATCAAAACCATTGCGAATATCAACGCTGTTGTAGAAAAATTGGCTGGCAAAATCAATACTAATGTAATAAATACGGGCAACCAAAGTTCTATAAATGATGATTTAAAGGTCATTGGCTCTTCTGATTTTTTAGATAAATATCGGGCTACAAAAATCATCAAAACCACAAACGCAAAAGTTGATGTTTGAAATGTAATTCCAATAAATGGCACTTTAATCCAACGACTCGCATTTGCACCAGCGATAACAGTTCCCTTTACTAAAGTATAAGCCAACAATGCCCAAACCACAGGCAATGCAATTTTAGAAATCGCTCTGAAATAATGGTATGGGATTTTATGAACGGCATAAATTATCAAGAAACCCATAAAAATATGAGCCAAATGTGTCAGTAAATAACTGATTGTATTTCCAGTTCCGTGGTTCAAATAAGCCAAATTACTACTCGCACTAAAAACAGGCATAAACGAAAACAGCGCTAATAAGGCCACGAATGTCCATATTACTTTGTCTCCTTTTAGATTGTTTATTAGTTCTTTCATTACTGATTTTCGATTTTTGATTTAAGATGTTAGATTTAAAAACCTAAACTTCTATTTTTTTTGATTTATTCGATTGTTAAAATATTCAGTTTCATTTGTTGTTATTAAAAGATAATATTTGATTCCTCAATCTAAAATCTAAACTCTGAAATCTTAAATTTATTTATAAATTCTGTACTGCGTTTTTAAATTGTCTTCCTCTGTCTTCGTAGTTTTCAAATAAATCAAAACTCGCACAAGCTGGGGATAACAAAACGGTATCGCCTTTTTCGGATAAACGTTGTGCCATCGTTACGGCATCTTGCATACTTGTAACTTCAATCATCATATCAACAATGTTTCCAAAAGAATCAATTATTTTCTTGTTATCAACACCAAGACAAATAATTGCTTTCACTTTTTCGTGAACCAAAGACATTAATTCTGAATAGTCATTTCCTTTATCAACACCACCAACAATCCAAACTGTAGGCGAATTCATACTGTCTAAAGCAAAGAAAGCAGCGTTCACATTGGTTGCTTTTGAATCATTAATGTATTGCACATTTTGGATTTTCAAAACTTTTTCCAAACGATGTTCCACACCTTGAAAATTTGACAAACTTTCACGAATGGTTTGTTTGCGAATTTGCAACAATTTAGCCACCGAAGTTGCCGCCATTGCGTTTTTCAAATTGTGTTTGCCTTCCAATGCAATGTATTGTGTTTCCATTACAAATTCTTCTTCGTTGATGTTGATTTCCATATTTTTATCTTTTATAAAGGCTCCTTTTTCAAATCTTTTTGTCAGTGAAAATGGAATTAATTGTGCTTTTGTTTTATTGTTTTTGAACCATTCTGAAATTGCTTCGTCATCTGCATCATAGATTAAAAAGTCGTTTTCTGTTTGATTCATTGTAATTCTAAATTTTGATGCGATATAATTTTCATATTTATATTCGTATCGGTCTAAATGATCCGGGCTAATATTGGTAATAATAGCTATATCTGGCTTGTAATTTATGATTCCGTCTAATTGGAAACTGCTTAATTCCAAAACGTAATAATCGTATTTATCTTCGGCAACTTGCCACGCAAAACTCTTTCCAATATTCCCTCCGAGTCCAACATTTATTCCTGCCGATTTTAGCAAATGATACGTCAGCATTGTTGTGGTTGTTTTACCATTACTGCCAGTAATTCCAATTGTTTTTGCTTTTGTAAATGGCGCTGCAAATTCAATTTCAGAAATCACAGGGATTTTATTCTCAATTAGCATTTTTACAATTGGCGATTTATCTGGAATTCCTGGGCTTTTCATCACCACATCGGCATTCAGAATTTTCTTTTCCGTATGCTTTTCCTCTTCCCATTTTATTCCATTAATGCTAAGAACTTCCTTATAATTTTCTTTTATTTTTCCAAAATCAGACACAAAAACATCGTATCCTTTTTTCTTTCCAAGGATTGCGGTTCCAACGCCACTTTCACCTCCACCGAGTATGACTAATCTCATTCTATCTTAATTTCAGGGTTACAATGGACAGAATTGCTAATAAAATTCCGACAATCCAAAACCGAGTTACAATCTTACTTTCGTGATACCCTTTTTTCTGATAATGATGATGCAATGGCGACATTAGAAAGATTCTTCGGCCTTCACCAAATCGTTTTTTAGTATATTTGAAATAAGCAACTTGTAATACAACCGAGAAATTCTCAGCTAAGAAAATTCCACAAACTAACGGAATCAACATTTCTTTACGAACTGAAATTGCCAAAACAGCGATAATTCCACCAATAGTCAAACTTCCTGTATCGCCCATAAATACTGATGCGGGATAGGAATTATACCATAGAAAACCAATTAATGCTCCAATAAAAGCAGCAATAAATACGGTCATTTCTCCTGAATCAGGAATGTACATTATGTTCAGATAATTTGAAAAAACAATGTTTCCAGAAACGAACGTGAAAATTGCCAACGCAAGAACGGATATTGCTGATGTTCCTGCCGCCAAACCATCAATTCCATCCGTTAAATTCGCACCATTTGAAACAGCTGTTATAATGAAAATTACAAATGGAATGAATATCAACCACGCCCATTTTTCGTAACCTTCGCCTGTCCAAGCTAATAATTCGGCATAATCAAACTCGTTATTTTTGAAAAAAGGAATTGTTGTTGCTGTCGATTTTTCTTCAATTGGCGCTTGATGAATAACATTTTCAGTTTGTGTGAATGAAACTTTATCTTTCACGTCTTTTCTAACCGTTACACCGGGATGCAAATACAAAACAGAACCTACAATTATTCCCAATCCAACTTGGCCAATTACCTTGAAAATACCTTTTAAACCTTCTTTGTCTTTTTTGAAAATTTTGATATAATCATCAATAAAACCAATAGTTCCCATCCAAAGTGTGGTTACAATCAATAGAATTATATAGATATTATTCAGTTTTGTCAATAAAACAACAGGAATCAAAGTGGCGATAATAATAATCAATCCGCCCATTGTTGGCGTTCCCGCTTTTTGAGTTTGTCCTGCAAGACCCAATTCCCGAACGGTTTCTCCAACTTGCTGATTTCTCAAAAAATTGATGATTCTTTTTCCGAAAATCGTCGAAATCAACAACGATAATATCAATGCCAAAGCCGATCTAAATGTGATGTATTGAAACACCCCAGCACCTGGAACGTTTAACACTTTATGTAGGTATTCAAATAAATAATACAGCATAATTTTTGGTTTATTTGGTTAACTTCTTATTGGCTTTTCGACTAAACGATTAAACATTTATCCGATTAAACCCTATTTTCCTAATTGATCTAACATTTCTTTTACTATTTTCATATCATCAAAATCGTGGCGAACACCATTAATTTCTTGATATGTTTCGTGTCCTTTTCCAGCAATTAGAATAATATCATTGGCTTGAGCCAATTGACAAGCCGCTTTAATTGCTTGCTTTCTATCTGAAATTGAAACTGTTTTATTAAAATTTTGAGGCGCAACACCTTGTTCCATTTCTGCAATTATCGTTTCAGGATTTTCTGTTCTTGGATTATCCGAAGTAATAATTATTCTATCGCTCAATGTCGATGCAATGTCTGCCATTATTGGGCGTTTCGTTTTATCTCTATCACCACCACAACCCACAACAGTAATCAGTTGTTCGTTCTTGGTTCTAATGTCATTTATCGTTTTCAACACGTTTTCCAAAGCATCCGGTGTATGTGCATAATCAACAATTGCCGTAATATTTCCTTTTGAAACTATGAATTGAAAACGTCCAGAAACACTTTCTAACTCAGATAATAATCGCAAAACTTCCAATGATTCTAATCCTAATTCAACCGCAGTTCCGTAAATTGCCAATAAATTATAAGCATTAAATGTTCCTATCAAACGAACCCAAACTTCATTATCATTGATTTTTAATAGCAATCCCGACAATTGATTTTCTAAAATTTGCGCTTTATAATCTGAATACGTTTTCAAAGCATACGTCAATTTTCTTGCCGCTGTATTTTGCAACATTACACTTCCGTTTTTATCATCACTATTTGATAATGCAAAAGCAGTTTTCGGTAAATTATCGAAAAATGATTTTTTAACATCTCTATATTCTGAAAATGTAGGATGGTAATCCAAATGATCGTGAGATAAATTGGTGAAAACGCCTCCTGCAAATTGCAATCCTTCCGTTCTTTTTTGATGAATTCCGTGAGAACTCACTTCCATAAAACAATATTCAACACCTTCGTCAACCATCTCTTTTAGATAGTGATTTATCGTAATTGAATCTGGCGTAGTGTGTGTTGCCTTGTATTCTTTTGTGTCAACCAAAATTTTCACCGTGGAAAGCAATCCAACTTTATATCCTGCTTTTTGAAACAATTGATACAATAACGAAGCCACCGTAGTTTTTCCATTAGTTCCTGTAATTCCAACCAACTTTAGTTTTTGAGACGGGTTTTCAAAATAATTTGCCGCCATAAAAGCCATCGCTTTGTTCGTGTCTTTTACTTGGATATAAGTAATTCCTGCAACAATTATTTCTGGAAATGTATCGCAAATTATTGCAATTGCTCCTTTATTAGTAGCGGTTTCAATAAAGTCATGCCCGTCAGAAATTGTTCCGCGAATAGCAATGAAAACGTCGTTCTCAGAAATTTTTCTGGAATCAAATTCCATTTTTTCAATAGCAACATCCGTCGAACCATTTACTGCTTCAATTGCTACTTTCCAAAGTATTTCTTTTAGATTTATCACGACAATTCTAATATTATAGTTGCTTCACTTGTAATTGCTACTCCCGGATTAATGGATTGTTTTTTGACTTTTCCAACACCAATTATTTTTACTTTTACTTTAAGATTTCCCAATAAAGCAACCGCATCCATTCCAGACATTCCTTTTAAATTTGGAATTACATTCTTTTTTTCTTGTGATTTTGCGTAATAATCCGAGTAATTTCTTTCTTGCGTTGGATTCTTTTTTTCCAAATTTTTCACTTCGTTTCTCGTTGGCGAATCGGTAAAAATCTTTTGCGCTATTCTTTTAAAAACTGGTCCAGCAACATCTGCTCCGTAATAATTATTATTGGAAGCATCCGGATCGTGAACGACAACAATACAAGAATATTTAGGCACATCCGCAGGAAAATAACCTACAAATGATGAAATATAATGCTTGTCTGCACCGCCGTTAGTTGCGTAATTTGCTTGAGCTGTTCCCGTTTTTCCAGCCATCGAAAAATCTTTAGAATATAATTTTGATGCCGTTCCTCTTTTAACAACATTTTCCAAAACAGCTTTCAATTTTAGAATCGTTTCTTGCGAACAAACTTTAGGATTGATGACTTTTTTATTGAATTTCACCACCGTTCTATTCCATTCTTTTATCTCTGAAACGAATTGTGGTTTTACCATTTCACCGTTATTTGCAACTGCATTATAATATGTCAACGTTTGCAATGGCGTGATAGAAACTCCGTAACCAAAAGCCATCCACGGAAGTGAAAGATTTGACCACGTTTTATCCGTAGGCTGAGGAATATAGGGTTTCCCTTCTCCTTGAAATGGCAATCCCAATCGAGAATTCAAACCATAAGCGTCCAAATGATTTACAAATTGAGAAGGATTATTTTTATAATTATTGTAAACCGCCTGAACCATTACTGTATTTGATGATTTTTCAAATCCTTTTGCCAATGAAATAATTCCGTAACCACCTTCGTGAGAATCTGCAACTTTCTTTCCAAAATAAGTAATTACTCCACCATTCGTATTATAAACAGCACTTGTGTCCACTTTTTTATCTTCTAAAAGTGTCATCAAATCTGCCAATTTATAGGTTGAACCCGGTTCGTGAGATTCAGCAATTGCATAGTTTGTTGTTTCAGAATAAACGCCATCTGCAACTTTTCCTAAATTAGAAATTGCTTTAACTTGACCCGTTTTAGTTTCCATAACCACCACGCAACCGTGATCTGCTTTGTATTTCACAAGTTGTTCAATTAACGAATGATGCGCAATATCTTGAATATAAACATCAATCGTAGAAATCACATCGTAGCCATCTTGCGGCTCAACTTCATTGACATCACGGATAGGCTTCCACTGTCCTTTTGCAATTCTTTGCTTCAGTACTTTTCCGTCTTTTCCGTTTAAATATTTTCTAAATGCCCATTCAATTCCTTTTCCATCTGGCAAACCTTCTGGAGTAATGCGCTCATAACCAATAGTTCTTTGCGCAATTTCTCCAATTGGATGTTTCCGAATTGTTTTTTGGTCAATGATAATTCCACCTTTATAAATTCCTAATTTGAATAAAGGAAAACTCTTAATTCGCATATATTCGGTGTAACTCAAATCTCTTGCAACTAATAAAAATCTGTTTTTGTTAGTTCTTGCTGCTGTTAATTCCAATTGAAAAAAACTGCTTGGCTTTTTAAATAAAACAGCTAATGAATCGGATAAAGGTTTGATGTTTTTATGAAAATCCTTTGAATCTGGTGCCATAGCATCAAATCGAATGGTGTAATTTGGAATAGATGTTGCCAACAAACTTCCGTCAGACGAATAAATATTTCCTTTATTAGATGGAATAACAAAATTTCTTATAGAACGTTCTTTGGCTAATTTGCGCAAAGAATCACCTTCTACCCATTGGATATTAGTGATTTTTACTACAATTGCAAGCGCCATTAAAAAGATGACAACTGCAACAATATAAATTCTTAAGATTATATTTTTATTATCTTCTACCATAAATTTTTCAGAAAACCTTTCTCTTCTTCTTTCTTAACTATTATTTTTATCGGTGGTGTTGAAGCGGGTTTGATGCCTTTTTCAATCATTTTAAGTGTTACTGTAGATTCCATTTTTAACTTCATTAATTCCGAACGACGATCCACAAATTCCGAACGTAATTCTTTAACTTCGCCCGTTAATTCAATGATTTTAAAAACTTTTTGATCTACATTATTGTTGTTGGCAATCATAAAAATGGCAAGAAGAATCAGAAAAACAATGAACCGCCAATTTTTAGCCGCATTTGCTTCTTCGTTGATTAAAAATCTTGCTTTTAATATGCTGTAAACTCCATTTTTCATTACTTACCTCTTTTCGGCTATTCTCAATTTTGCACTTCGAGCTCTATTATTTATTTTAATTTCTTGAAAATCAGGAACAATTAATTTTCCAATTGTTTTGAATGGAACAGAAAAATTTCCGAAGAAATCACGTTCTGGTTCGCCTTCAAACATTCCGTTTTTCATCAATCTTTTTACCAATCTGTCTTCCAACGAATGGTATGAAATAACACTCAATCGTCCGCCTGGTTTCAAAATTTCTAAAGATTGTTCTAAAAATTCCTTTAAAACATCCATTTCTTGGTTGACTTCAATTCGGATTGCCTGATACATTTGAGCCAATATTTTATGGCTTTTATGTGCTGGCAAAAAACGTCCTAAAACAATTTTTAGCTGTTCTGTATTTTTAATCGGTTCTTCTTCTCGGGCTTCAATAATTACACGGGCAATAGCTGGTGCATTTTTCAATTCTCCGTAATCCAGAAAAACTCTTCTCAAATTTGTTTCGTCGTATTCATTGACAACTCGATACGCATTTAAGTCATTTTTCTGACTCATTCTCATATCTAATTCAGCATCAAAACGGGTAGAAAAACCGCGTTCGGCAACGTCAAATTGATGCGAAGAAACTCCTAAATCAGCCAAAATTCCATCAACGCTTTTCACATTATGAAATCTTAAAAACCTTTTTATAAATCGGAAATTTTCATTTATCAAAACAAAACGTTCGTCATCTAAAGTATTTTCTAAAGCATCTTCATCTTGGTCAAATGCGAATAACTTTCCATTTGGACCCAAACGACTCAAAATTTCTTTTGAATGTCCGCCTCCGCCAAAAGTCACATCAACATATATTCCGTCTGGTTTTATGTTAAGTCCGTCAACAGATTCTTTTAATAATACAGGATTATGATATTCCATTTTCATCGTCATTTATGTTACCCATCACCTCTTCTGCTAAATCTGCAAAGTCAATTTCATCGTTAGAAATGAAATTTTCATACAAATCTTTATCCCAAATTTCAACGATATTAACTGCTGAAGAAAGTACCAAATCTTTAGAAATCGATGCAAATGCAACTAAATCTTTTGGAACCAATAATCTGCCTAAAGCATCTATTTCAACTACTTTTACGCCCGCAGTAAAACGGCGAATGAAGTCGTTATTTTTCTTTACAAATTTGTTCAACTTGTTGATTTTATTCATCATCAAGTTCCATTCCGACATTGGATACAATTCCAAACAAGGCTGAAAAACCGAACGCTTCAAGACAAAACCGTCAAGAAGTGAAGCTGTCAATTGCTTTTTTAAAGGCGCAGGCAAAAGCAGCCTTCCTTTAGCATCAACTTTACATTCGTATGTTCCAATTATTGAATTCAACTTTAATAGTATTTGAAATGGTTTTGACAAAAATATAAAAAATTTTACCACAATTTACCACAATATACCACTTTGTTAATAAGTTTTACCACTTCCCGCAAAAAACCGATAAATTGTAGGTTTATTTCCATAAAAGGTTCTTTGACAAATTGTTAAGAAACTACATAAATTAGAAACAAAAACTCAAAAAATTATTATTAGCGCTTCATTTACATCGAATTTGTAACTTTAGAAATCCAAAAATCGAAGTCGTTCTGATTTTTATTTATTTCATTTAATAAATAAAAATAGTGGCAATCATTTATTTGAACAACAATTAATGTTTGGTTATAAAATCATATATTTGTCAAAATTGTAATGTCATTATAATAATGGAACACGTATTAAAAAAAGAAGGACGCTATACCTATTTTGAAGCTGGCGAAGGAACACCAATTGTCGTTTTGCACGGTTTAATGGGTGGTTTAAGCAATTTTGAATCGGCTGGGGCTTACTTTTCTCAAAAAGGTTATAAAATTATTATACCTGAATTGCCAATTTATACTCAAAGTCTGTTACGAACTAATGTGAAGGCTTTCGCCAAATACGTTAAAGATTTTATCACATTTAAAGGTTTTGACAGAGTAATTCTAATGGGAAATTCGTTGGGTGGACACATTGCTTTGTACCACGCAAAAATGTATCCTGAGAAAATGTTAGGACTTGTAATTACAGGTAGTTCAGGACTTTATGAAAGCGCAATGGGCGATAGTTACCCAAGACGTGGTGATTATGAATACATTCAAAAGAAGGCAGAAGCTGTTTTTTACGATCCAAAAATTGCTACTAAAGAAATGGTTGATGAAGTTTTTAGTATGGCAAACGACCGAATAAAATTAATCAAAACCTTAACGATTGCCAAAAGTGCTATTCGTCATAATATGGCTAAAGATTTGCCGAAAATGCACATTCCAACGTGTATTATTTGGGGAAAAAACGACAATGTAACGCCACCAGATGTGGCAGAAGAATTTCATAAATTATTACCAAATTCAACCTTATATTGGATTGACAAATGTGGTCACGCCGCAATGATGGAACGACCAGAAGAATTCAATGAACTTATGTATGAATGGTTACAAAAGGTAAATTTGTAATATTTCAAAACAGATAAGCCACAACATTTCGAGTATTTACTGGAATTGTTGTGGTGTTTTTTTTAACTACCTTTGCAGAAATTAAATTTGATTATGAAAATTAATACCGCCGAATTTATAATCAGCAATTCTGAAGTTGATAAATGTCCGAAAGATTTCTTGCCAGAATATGCCTTTATTGGTCGTTCAAATGTGGGGAAATCCTCTTTGATAAATATGCTGACGAATCATAAAAACTTGGCAAAAACTTCAGGAAGACCTGGAAAAACTCAATTGATAAACCACTTTTTGATTAACAATAATTGGTTTTTAGTCGATTTGCCTGGTTATGGATATGCGAAAGTTTCCAAAAAAACAAAATCTGTTTTTCAACAATTTATAACGGACTATTTTGAAACTAGAGAACAACTCGTTTGCGCTTTTGTTTTGATTGATATTCGTCACGAAGCACAAAATATTGACATCGAATTTATGTCGTATATGGGGGAAAGTGAAATTCCTTTTTGCATTGTTTTTACAAAAGCCGATAAAATCAGTAAAGTGAAAATTGATTCCCACATTGCAGCTTACAAAAAGCAAATGTTCGCTAATAATTGGGCTGAAATGCCAAATCATTTTGTGACTTCCGCAACAGAGTCAACAGGAAAAATGGAATTATTAAATTATATTGATGAAGTAAATCAAGAGGTTTTCAAAAACAACAGTCAGTTTTAGAAAATTCTTTTATCCAATAAAAATCCCAAAACGCAATGATGTGTTTTGGGATTTTTTCGTTTATAAGCAAGTTTTAAGTGTAATATTGTTCGTATTTAAAATATGCAATTTATTGTAATTGGCTAATAATAAATGGTCATTTACTTTCTCGGGACTTTCGACTTTACGACATTAAAACTTTCGACTTATTACTTATTCAGATCTAATTTTTCAGCGAAATAATCACAGAAGTCTTTCATTGTGTCCGACATTTTTTCGTCGTCAGTAGCACGTTTGAAAGTATCTGACAT
>CANIFM010000036.1 GCA_947466955.1 Bacteroidota bacterium | reverse complement strand
TGTACAACCATTAGCTACTCAAACGCAATGTCAAAGTAATACAGCAACACAATTATCAGTTACTGCAACAGGAGGAACAGGAACTTTTACTTATCAATGGTATAGCAATACTGCAAATAATACTACCTCTGGAACTTCACTTGGGGCAACAGCAACAAGTGATACTTATACCCCACCAACTGCAACAGTTGCAACGGTATATTATTATTGCATGATTGGACAATCAGGTTTAGGTTGTAACGTAACGAGCGCAACTGCTACGGTCATTGTAGTGAATGCTCCAACTATAAACTTGCAACCCCAACCAAGCACAATTTGTCAAAATGGAACGCCAACTACTTTGAGTGTAACCTATATCAACGGTACGGGAACTGCAACTTATCAGTGGTATAGTAATGTGAATAATAACACAACGACTGGAACTTCAATTCCTACAGCTACAGCGGCTAGTTATGTGCCGCAGTCCACTTCATTTGGTGTAACCTATTATTATTGCATTATTTCACTATCATCTGGTGGATGTACAAGTATTATATCAAATACTGCACAAGTAACAATTAATGCTAATCCCCTTGTAACAACTGCACAAAGCCAAACTGTTTGTTCCAATTCTCCTTTTTCTATTGCACCAAGCGATGGAACCGGAAATATTGTTCCTTCTGGAACAACCTATTCTTGGAGTGCACCAACAGTAACTGGAGGAATGACAGGTGGCGCAGGAGGTTCAAACCAGACTACTATAAATGGTACTCTTATTAACACTACTGATTTTGTACACACAGCAACTTATAGCGTAACGCCAAAATCAGGAACATGTATTGGAATCCCCTTTACAGCTGTAGTATCAGTTAATCCATCCCCAAAAGTGCTCTTCTCAGGTGCTAATCAATTAATATGTTCTGGAACTGCCACTGCCCCTATTACATTAACTAGTTTAACTCCAGGAAATATTACCTATCGATGGACTGCTTCCATTCCTGCGGGAATTTTAGGCGCTACTGCCTCAGGTACGTCCGACACCATTCCTATTCAAACGTTAACAAATACAACAACTAATGCACTTACAGTAGTTTACACTGTTTGGGCTACTATTCATAACGTGGTAAATTGTGAAGGATTAGCTTTTACCTATTCTGTAACTGTTAATCCAGCCATAGTAACTTCGAGTGTACTTTCAAACTTTAATACTTTCAATTTAAGTTTTGCCGGAAGTTCAGATGGTGCAATAGATGTAACCGTTAGTGGAGGTTCAGGAAATTACACCTATTCTTGGTCTGGTCCAAATAGTTTCTCAGCGATTACCCAAGATATTTCAAATGTTAGAGCAGGAGCATATTCATTAACTATTACAGACGGTGTTTGTAATGCTATTGTATTGCCTTTCATTTTAAGAGAACCATTACCATTTATAATTCAAGAAATAGTACCTTCTCATATTAATGAATTGTGTAATGGAGCTACTACAGCTTCTGTAACAATTGGAATTACACAAGAATCTATAGGACCATACGATTATTCGTTAGCCCTACAAACCGGAGGAAGTGCTGGTAGTATTTTAAATTCAAATGCCTTGAGCTACAGTTTTACTGGATTGTCAGCAGGAACATATACCGCTACTGTTACAGATGCTAATGGAAGTACAAAAACCATTACGGGAATTCTAATTACAGAACCAACTGCCATTTCAACTTCGGTAAATGGTCAAATTAATGTAGATTGTAATGGAAACAGTACGGGAACTGCTACTGTTATAGCAAATGGTGGAACTCCAGGCTATACCTATTCTTGGAATACAGTACCAGTTCAAACATCGGCAACAAGCACAGGGTTAAGAGTTGGTACTTATACCGTAACGGTAAAAGACGCCAATCTTTGTCCTGTTCAGCAACAGGTAGTAATTACTGAGCCAACAACAATTGTTTCGACTATAAGTGCACATACAGATGTATTGTGTTTTGGAGATTCTACTGGAGACGCCACTGTTTTTGTAAGCGGAGGAACGCCAGGAACTATAGGAACGGGTTATACTTATTCTTGGAATACTAATCCAATTCAAACAACAGTAACAGCAATTAATTTACCAGCTGGAACCTATACCGTAACCATAAAAGACGACCATCTCTGTCCAAAATTGCAACAGGTAACTATCTTAGAGCCTACTGCTGCTTTGAGTACCTTGATTTCAAATTCAACTAATGTGAGTTGTTTTGGCGGAAGCAACGGAACAGCTACCGTTTCAGCAACAAACGGGACGGCACCTTATACCTATTCTTGGAATACTAATCCAATTCAAACAACAGTTACAGCTACAGGATTGGCACAAGGAACGTATATCGTTACCACAACAGATGCTCATTTGTGTACAACAACTTCCTCTGTAATCATTACAGAACCCCTTGTATTATCAGGATCAATAACTTCTCAGACTAATGTTTTATGTTCTGGAAATAGTACAGGAGCGGCAACTGTTACGCCAATTGGAGGAACAAGCCCATTTAGTTATTCTTGGGATACAACTCCAGTACAAACTTCGGCTACTGCATCAGGATTAGCCATTGGAACTTACACCGTGACCATCACCGATTTTAAAGGATGTACAAAGAATGTAACTGCAACAATAACAGAGCCAAATGGAATTGTAACTTCTATTGCATCACAAACAAATGTCGATTGTTTTGGAAACAGTACAGGAGCTGCAACAATTACAGCTAGTGGCGGAAACGGACTGTTAACCTATTCTTGGAGTCCAAATACGAATACAACCGTTTCGGCAACAGGCTTATTGGTAGGTACTTATACTGTTACCGTTACAGATGCAAATGGTTGTTCAAAAGTTCAGCCCGTAGTAATTACCCAACCAGCTGCTCCATTAACAACAACATTTGCAAGTTTTAATGATATCAGTTGCCATGGAGGAAACAATGGAACGATTTCGGTTACGGCTGTTGGTGGAACAACGCCCTATACTTACTCCTGGAATACAAGTCCAGTTCAAACTACGGCAACTGCATCAAATCTTACCATTGGAACGTACACGTTGACCGTTACCGATGCGAAATTATGTACTTCACTAATTACAAAAACATTAGTAGAACCTAATGAATTATTAATTGCTGTAAATACCATTACGCCAATCATTTGTTACGGATCAACATCTGGAGCTATTGCAGTGAGTGTTAGTCAGGCATCTGTTGCCAATTATACTTATGCAATTAGTGGTACTAATTATTTAGGCGCAGCCTATTCCGCAACCCAAACGCAATCGGGATTGAATTATACTTTCACAGGATTATTGGCAGGGAATTACACCATTACAATTACAGACGCCAATAATTGTTCAAAACAAATTGCTGGCAATTTAGTAACACAACCTACAAGTGCTTTGCGCATTACAAACTCTACAATTTCTGATTATAATGGTTTTAGTAATTCTTGTTTTGGTGCTCATAATGGAAGTATCAATCTTCAAACTCAAGGAGGGTATTTTCCTTATACTTTCCTATGGACAGGCCCCGCTGGTTTTACTGCTGCAACAGAAGATATTTCAGGACTTGCTCCAGGAGTTTACAATCTGACTATTACTGATACAGGTGGTTGTAGTATTCCATACACGTACACTATTACAGAGCCTTTAGATATCGTTATTATCACCGATTTAGAAAAAGACATCACATGTTTTAATGATGCTGATGGAAAAATTCTCCTCACAATTACAGGCGGAACTAGTACTTATACCTATTCATGGACTAAAGATGGAAGTCCTTTTGCTACGACACAAGATATTTCAAATTTAGCTCCTGGAACATACGTGGTAAGCGTTTCCGATAGCAATTCATGTGGGCCTAAAACGCAAACCTACACGATAACGCAGCCTCCTATTTTGGCCATTAGTCTTGTAAGTCAAACCAACATTCTGTGTTATGGACATAATACGGGTACGATTTCTGTTGCTGTAGTTGGAGGTACTCCAATTCTCTTGTCGCCGGGCGTTTCTGGATATCAATATGCTTGGACAGGACCTAATGGGTTTACAAGTATTTCACAAAATTTAACCGCTCTTTATGCAGGAACGTACCATTTAACAGCGACCGATAATTCAGGTTGTTTCAAGCAATTAACTGTTGTTTTAACAGAGCCTAACGATGTTATTATTACTTATGCCACTACTCCTATTTCTTGTTATGGTGCAAATGATGCCTCGATAACATTAACCATTACAGGCGGTGTTGCCCCATACGGTATTTTATGGAGTAATTTAGGTCATGGCCCTTTTCAAGATAATTTAGCAGCTGGCAATTATACAATTGTTGTAACAGATACCAATGGATGTCCGAAAACAATAGTTGTGAATATTCCTGAAGCACCCATTTTTACTATTTATCCTGTGGTTACAAATATTAGCTGTTTTGGAGCACATAATGGAAGTGTCATTTTAAATATTGTAGGTGGAGTTGCCCCAGTTTCATTATCTTGGTTGGATAGTCCTTCCGCAGGAAATGTTAGAAATAATCTTGGACCTGGCACTTATACAGTAAACATTACTGACAGCAAACCGTGTAACATCAATAGAACATTTACAATAGTAGAACCTCAGCTTTTAGTGCTTGCTGCAATTGTCACCAATGCATTGGATTGTAATGATGCCAATAGTGGTGCAATTAACTTGATGGTTTCTGGAGGAACACCTCCTTTTACTTACGCATGGTCAAATGGTGCTACTACAGAAGATTTAAACGCAATTCCAGCAGGGAATTATTTGGTTACAGTAACTGATTCTAGAGGTTGTTCAAAATCAATACAAAAAGTAGTTTTCAGACCCTCACCAATAGTTGCGAATGTGCTGACCAATACCATTTTTGATTGTGCAACAAAATTTGTAAAACAAACATTTACAGCTTCCATTTTAGGTGGTGTGCCGCCTTATAATTTGGTTTGGTCAAGTGGAATAATTAGTGGTGCTAATAATGAAATTATGAATACAACCCAAAACGGAATGGTGTTTTTACAAGCAACCGATGCTATTGGCTGTAGTGATAATTACTCCTTTAACGTGAACATTCCAACACTTGGAACCGCTAATTTTACCAGTAGTTCCTATGCTTATTCAACATTTGGAACGTATTCTATTAGTGATCCTATTCAATTTACAAATACTGCCACGGGTGATTTCGTGAGTATTGCATGGAATTTTGGTGATGGAAGTGTTTCTAATGAGTTGAATCCATTGCATACCTTCGTTGGAGAAGGAAGTTATGTAATTACACAAACCGTAACCTATCCTTTTGGCTGTATCGATGTTCATGTTTATACAATCATGATTGATAAAGGATACAAATTAATGATGCCTACTGGTTTCACACCAAATAGTGATGGTGTAAATGATACTTTTAGCCCTGTATTTATTGGATTAAAATCAGTTGAACTCTCTGTTTATGATACTTGGGGAGAGATGATATTTTATGAAATTGGTGATACATTATACGGCTGGGATGGAAAAGTGAAAGGAAAAGATTCTGAAAATGGTAACTATTACTATAAAGTTAGCGCTACTACTTTTTACGGTACAGTGATTCATGAAAACGGTCCATTTACATTAATAAAATAAGCTTCACAAAATGAAAATAAAATCAATAGTACTATTAATTGCAATTCTTTCGACATCGTTAGCGAAAGCGCAAGACCCAATATTTACTCAATATTTCATGATTCCAGAAACGTTGAATCCTGGATTTACTGGTTTTTTAGAAACCACAAATATGGGTGTTATTCATCGAACACAATGGCCAGATCTAAATTTCAGAGTAGATTCGGATTATGCTTTTATGAATACGTGGCTAGAAGATGCCAATAGTGGTTTGGGCGTTAGTTTTTTATCTCATAGAGAAAATTTTACCAATTATGATTTTAAACAATTCAATGTGAACTACGCTTACAGAGTTGAACTTAATGATGAATGGTATTTTAGACCTGGTATTGAAGTTGGTTTTGGGAACAAATCCTATGGTTTTCAGAATATTATATTAGAAGATCAAATTAATATTGGCGCAGGAACTATTAATACTTCAAGTGTAGATCCACTTTTATTAAATAACAGGGTACAATTCTTTGATGTTTCTGCGGGAATGTTGTTCAATACAGAAAATGCTTGGTTTGGTGCTTCCTTAAAACACTTGACCAAGCCCAATATTTCCTATACTGTTTTAGGGAATTTACCGCTTGAAATGTTTATGTCGTTAAGTGGTGGTTACAAATTTGCATTGCCAGATGGTCTTGAGTCTTCGTTTTTGCCTAGAGATACAAAAATGTTAGTAACCGGGAATTTCATGAAACAAGGAGATTTTAATCGGCTCGATATAGGTAGTGAATTAATTTTCAACAAAATTTATTTTGGTGTTACTGCGGCCTTAGACCCAATGAAAAACACTTCAAACAGTCATTTTATGACTTCTATAAATGCCTTTGGAGGTTTGCAATATGACCGTTTTAAATTTGGTTATTCCTACGATTTCAATACTTCTCAAATTGGAAAAACGGGAGGGATATATGAGCTTTCTGTTACTTACCAATTCGATTTAAAAGTAAAATGTTTTGGTTGTCCAAATTATAATACTGATTAAAAAAAGCTTGAAGATAAAATAATTCTTAATTTCGTAGAATATTAATTCAAAATACTTAAATTTGGTTGAATCTATTTCCGATTATGCCAAAATCAAGATACGACCTAAACGCATTTATTCTTTCTGAACTAAAAAGTCAGATAGCTATAAAATTATGTTTCCCAATAATGGGAAAACCAGATTGTATTAAGCTAAGCGAGATTCTTTTGAAAGAAGGTTTTGGGAGTATTTCGGTTACAACATTGTATCGATTATTTGTGAATTTTAATGGAATTATTCCTTACCAAAACACTTTAAATGTATTGGTGAATTATATTGGATATTCTTGTTGGTCTGATTTTGTAGAGAAAATAGACGATAAAAACCATAACTATTCTATCAATCAGCAAAAAGATATTTCCAATAACTTGATTTTTCATTGTATTGAAACTGGTGCAACAAAATCTTTGACTTCCTATTTTGAAAGTATTGAAAATTTAGATTATAAATTCAAAGTTAAAGTTGCTTTAGATGTTTACGATAGTTTGTTGCATGTAAAAAGACCTGAATTATTTTTCTCAAAATTCTATACCAATAAATTTGTGAAAAGTATGGTTTTGGAGGACGGTTTTGATCCTGCATTTAGAATTAAAAATTATGATTATGCCTACAATCTATATTGTAAGAACTCAACTATAAATAATTCGTTAGAAGCTATTCAAGACTATGTCTTTTCGCAATCTGTTTTGTTTAGACATTATTTTTTAATTGGAAATCTTGAAAAAGCATTTGCCATTGGAACTAAGTTATACAGCAAAACTACAATTACTAAATATGATTTAGACACTATTTTTATATTTCCAAATATTCGTTTTAGAGCATACAAAATTTGGTATTATCAATTGATTGGAACGCCAAAAAGTAGTATTGAAGATTACGTGATAGAATTAATAGATTACTGTGAAAACTGTTATAATTCACTTGATAGTCTTGGAAAAAAAATTGTTTTTCATTGTATTGCAGAAGTTTTTTGCTATTCAGAAATGGATAGAAACTATCATATACTCCTAAAAGAGATTTTCAAAAACGAATTTTCAGCAATTCCTAATTGCCTTTTTGAAAAACCACTCAAAAAATCACTTCCCTATTTTGAGCCCAACGGCTTATTGCATTACCGGCCTTTAAAATAGAGTTGAACTAATATATCCAAAACTATTATTGTTTGTCGGAAAATCGAGAGGAGTTTAAATTAGAATATATTTAATCAATACATTTATAAAATGATTTTAAAAAATTATGAATATTTAGTTTATTGTTTAGAAACTACTTAACACTAATTTTCACTGATGTAAACCCAAAAGAACGAATCCATTTATCTAAAAATAGTTTGGCATTAATTTCTGCTTTTTCTGTAATTTTAAATACCGTTACTTTTTTTCTAATGTCTTTTTCTGCTAATATTTGAATATTTTGAATTTCTGTATTGGAAAATTGAGATCTAAGAAGACCAGTGGTTTGATTAACTATTTTGATGTCATCTGCAGGAATATTAAGCATAATTATTTCTCCTTTGGGCAAAACAACTTCAATTGATTTTTTGTCTGTGTCAATAAATTGAACGGTAATTTTTCCAAAATCAACCCCTGCTTTCATATAGGCTTTGCAGGTCATTAATATTTTTCGGTCACCTAGCGAAAACCACTGGTCATCTGATGTGGCAATTATTTTTGAAAAACTATATTCAACAGTACCTAATGAAGATAAATTTTTCATTTGATCTACTACTTTATTTCCGTCGATTTTATTTACAGGAACGACATCTGAAGTTACAGTAGGGATGTTGTTACAACTGCATAACAAAATTGAACTAACTAATAATAACAATTTAAAATTCTTTTTCATACTTATTCTTTTAGTTTCACAGTTACATTTTTATATCCAATTGATTTTGCAAAATCTGTAAATAATTGAATTGATCGATCGTTAGATTTTTTCAATATTTCAGACTTTACTGCTAAGTTTGTCAGCTTAATTTTGGCTTTAGCTTTTAGTTTTTGCACTTCTAGTGCAGTCCAATTTCCAGTTTCACTATAGATAGAAAAATCCTGTGGATTAATAACAACATCTAAAATTGTTGCTTTTGGTAATTGAATGTTACATGTTACAGAATCTTTTATTACTATGTCTTCCTTACTTAATTTAGTCAAATCGGTTCCCGCATAGCAAGTGCCTTTTGCAATAATTATTAGTTTTGCTTCTTTTTTAGACAATCCAAAATAAGCATCTTCTTTTTTTATTTCTTGCACTGGTAGTTCAGCATAATAGTTAGAAGTAAATAATTGAGATAGGGAGCTAACATTGTTAAGTAACACTGCCGATTGGTCTATGGTTAATTCTTTTCTTTCTACTTTTTTACTAAAATCTCCAAATGAAGGCAGTAAGTTTAATTTAGCCAATCCGACATAAACAGCTCCCAAAATAAGTATTAGTAGAACAAATTTTATTATAATTTTCATGTTAATAATTTTTATTTTTTTGTAATTAATTAAGCTAATTCATTAGTGGCAAAATTACTATCCAAACCTAACTCATCACAAATAAACATGATATACTCAACCTCTTTTGCATGGACCTGTTCATCACGTTTAGCTAAAGCAATCATGTCAATTAGCAAACTGTCCTTATCGGATTTGTTTGCTTTTTTCAATACATTAAAATCTACTTCACTTGAGGAACTTAATTCTAAATCCACTTTTAATTTAGCACTTGTATAAAAACTAAAATCAATGTTATCAATAATTTGAGTGAGGAACTCTTTTTCTTTATCTTTAGATTGACCATCTACTTTCATTAGGTTCATTAAAACAACAACTTTGTTTTCTAACACATCAATTTGTTCTTCTTCGTTCTGTTCAAACTCATCTACCTTATCCGTTTCCTGAATTTGAAAATCCTTACTTAAAACAACTGCTGAATATTCACCAATTTCGTTGGTAGTATATTTTACCCAAATACCAATTGCAATTCCTCCTAATACTGGAACAAATTTTGCAACAGCTGATTTAATTACGACAGCAGATAATTTTACACCTAAAGCTTTAGCCAACTGTTGAAAAACTTTAACACTTGCTTTCTTTATCAAAATTTTTTCGCCTTGTCGTGCAACTGCATTTATACCTGCAGAACCCGCGCCCGATTGCATAGCAAGAGATAAAACCATTTCTTTCGACAGATGCTCCTCTTTGCCATGAGCAACACCAATATCGTAAATCATGATAATTTGATTTCCAATAGTTACTTTTAATTCAGGGAGTATTGCTAACAACCCAACTATGCCAGGCAGCATACCTGATATGCCAGATATTGAACCATTTGTATTACTGCAAGAATTAATTATGTTTTTAATATGGTCTTTTTCAGGCTTAGGGTTTTCCAAGTAATATTTTTTTCTTTCCTCTATTGTTCCTTCAAATACAGGTATTATTACTTTAATGAATTCTTCTTGAAATGTGTTTTTTTCCATTTTCATTACGTTCAATTTTTTAAACTTAAAGAATTAATTAGCTTTTTTTATAGTGATAAAAAAAGCTAGATTACTCTAGCTTTTCTTCGACATTAAATAATTCGACCATTTTTATTCTAAAATCAGTAAGCCCTCTTAACTCGCTTGTAGAATCTGCATTTAAATTGAAATTTGTTAAAAATTCAATATAAAGACTTTTCATCTCTTCAAATTTTGTATGTTTCGCTACAGTTTTAAAAGTTTTTGCTGATATTATATTAGGTTCTTTTCCTAAACTTAAATCTACAATTGCTTCAACAATGTCTTTTGCTAATTCTTTAATTTCTTCTTCTTTCATAACTTTATTATTTGGTAGATTCTATAATTTATTTATTGCTTACAAAACAGAATCCTTTTGTTTTGTAATAATTATTTTGTCAAAAATAAATAATAGTTATTTTGAATTTTAGTTCAAGTTGGTTCATGTTTAAAAGTAAAAATCATTCAAAAGGTATAGAATAAATTAACAATTTTAGAAAACGCATATTTTTATAAGCTAAAATCTATCAATAGTTTTAACTAATTTATTTAACCTAAAAAGTTGAACCAAGTTGGACTTTATTAATCAAGTTGTATTTTATTACTTTGATAAATAATAAAATATTTATATGAAAAGAAGTATAATAGCAGCTGTATTTTTTATTTTTTTCTCAAGTTTTGGAAAATTAAATAGAAACGATAATTTATTATCTACTTCAAATGTAAATAATGAAGATATTAGAATAATCAATCATAACATTAATTCTATAATATCTTTAACACTAAAAATCAAAAATCATCTAGAACCACTTCAATTTAAAGCTAAATTAGAGAGTTCATTATTGACTAGAGAAGACATTAATTACCTTAATAAAAATATTGTTGATGATGATGATATTAGTAGATTTTTACCGCTTAAAATTAATAATGATGTGGAACTTAAAAAATATATCACAAATTCAGAAAATTCTTTTAATAAATTGTCACTTAAAATGTTTAATTTATTAGATGTTTCTGCCGATTTTAAAAAAGACAAAAAAGAAATTCATAAAATAGATAATTCAGACGCTTCATCAGTGAGCAAAGGCGCTTTCAGCCTCGGAAAATCAATCGTGAAAGGAATTTGGTCGGGAGGCAGGACATTGATGTCATCAGGTTTTCTTTTTGATTATAAAAAGGATTACAATAAATTAAAAACAACTTATAGTAAAACAAAGCTGACCAGTTTAATATATGTAATGAACTATATGTCAGTTAGAAATATATTTGAAGACCAATATAACTCAAAACAATCAAAATTAATTGGAAGTGGGAAAAGTGTTTGGAGTATTAATTTACTTCCCGAGCAGGTAAGTAATAAAGTGGATTTAGAAGAAAGTTTAGACCTTTATAAAAAACTAAAATTAGAAAGCAATCGAGTAATCAAAGTGCTGCTTTATAACAAAATGAAAGGGATTAATTGTTCTAAACAAATTAATAATCAGGTTAGGGATTTGGTGTCTTTTTGGAATTCAAAACAGGAAAGCTATGATAATGATGGTGATTTATTCGAAGATTATTTTGAATCATTGTCAGATTTAAAAGCAAATATTTTACAAAGAAAAAAAGACATTAAAGCCAGCAAAGAAAGCTATAATGAAAAGATTATTTCAGACTTAAACAATTTTGTAGCCATCTATAATGTAGCTATTCTTCAAAATATTAACGACTTAAACATTTATGTAAGAATTCCATCTGCCGAAATAGAAATCAAGAAAAACATAAAAAAAGGCAGCGATATCTACTTTGAATAAAAAAGTTGAACCAAGTTGAACTAAAATGCAAGTATCTTAATTTATATTTTTGTTTGAACTTAAATCTAAAAAAGCATGGCAGATATTAAAATTAGCGGGAAAATTAAATTAAAAACCTTTCAATCAGAGTTTTGTGAAAAATTCCCTTATTTAGTTCCTACTCTTGTGAATAAAGAAGGTACAAGACTAAGCAATGACTACACCATTGCAAAATGTAATACATTGGTTAATGGAGAGTATTCTCCAATTAAAGTGGATGATTTATCTATTAATGGCAATCTACAAGTTGGCACTTTAGAAAAACGTTTTATGGAATGTTTTGGTATACCCTGTCAAGTTATTTATAGAAAAAACGGGAAAAATCTACAAACCGGTCCAAAATATGATGGAATGACTATAACTGAGGCCAATAGAGTTTTAGAATCAGAAGATGCTGAAAAAATGGTTTTATCTGAAATTACATCTTATTTATAATTCAATAAATAATTAACTTTAAGCATTTGCCTCCAGCAAATGCTTTTTTTATATACTGTTATTATGGCATTAACACAAAATGAAAAAGATCAAATAACTCGTTATAAGATTCAAATAGAAGGATATAGAAAAGAGTTAGATAATTTAAAGAAAGTAAAAAAGCAAAAATCGGAATATTGGTCAAATCTGGTTAAAATCACAAAAGACGCTAACGCTAAAAGGAGTCACAGACAATCTAAATTGAGCTGGATGAATTCTATGGATAAAAGTATCGATTCAAAAAAACAACAAATAGAAAGAATCAAAGAAAATATATCGAAAATAAAAAAATAACTTTTACCCATGAAATATAGCTCTTTTTTAAAACGCAACAAACAAGAAGTTCAAAAAGGAATTATATTAGTTATTGGAAAACACATGAACAGGACTGCTCTTGGAATTGTAGATGCACTCTTAACCTTATACCCTCAATTATCTTTCGAAGAACTTAAGGAGTTGTTACCAGACACGATAAATCCATCGGCACCTAAAAATTATAAGTCTTTATTTGCACCATATAATCCCAATAGAAAATATGGCGTTGTTCAACCAGGTTCTATAAAAAATGAAGCAATTGAAAACGGATTAGACATCAATGCATCTCACTTTACTGAAATGGAAGAAACTTTTATGACAAATGATGAAATGGAAGTATTGGTAAGTAAAAGTTGGGAATCTTCTGATACAGAGACAGGTGAAAATGATTTGCAAAATTTAATTAATCATGTAAAACAATATGGGATAATAGTTAACGCTGCAGAACCTACAAGTGAACCATTTAAAACGGGTAGCTACAAATTATATATTCTAAATAAAAAACTTTTCAAAGAACTTAATAATTTCAAACAAGTCAATTATTTGGTTTTAGGCATTGTATTGGCCATAATTATAAGTCTTATCACATTTTATTTGGCAACTAAATAATTATTTTAAAAATGAAAAAATCCAATATAATTGACAAACCAAGAAAAGCTGGCGCTCCTGATTTATTAGGAGTTGATGATTACATGAAAGCTTTAATTAAGTTTGTGGAAACTTGTAATATGCCAACAACAATTGCTGTTCAAGGAGAATGGGGTAGCGGAAAAACATCGATGCTAAACCAAATTAAACATGAAATTTGCGAAACAGGTTTAAATAAGGAATTAGACGACAAATTGCCTTATTATGGCATTTGGATTAATACATGGCAGTATTCTATAATGAAAACCAGAGAGGAAACCTTGATGGCAATCATTGGAGGATTAACCAATGAAATTTCTAAAATTATAAAGCGCAAACATGAAACACAATCTCAAGCAGTATTAAATAAAGTTTCAAGTTTATTTGGCAAAATTGCAAAGGCGGGAGCTAAAGCAGCAGTTGCTCAAATAGGTTTAGAAGGCGATTTAATTGATGCCGTTATCGGAAATGGAGATGATACTGTTGATTTGTTAAATTTCAAAAACTCCTTACAAGAAGCAATAAATACCTGTTTAGAATTAGATATAAAACAAGGAAATAACAATAGAGGATTTATTTTCTTTATAGATGATTTAGATAGGATTGATCCTCCTGTAGCAGTAGAAATATTAGAATTAATTAAAAACATTTTTGAAGTTGATAACTGTATTTTTGTATTAGCTATAGATTATGAAGTAGTAGTTAAAGGGTTGGTTCCTAAGTTTGGACCATTAACAGATAAAAATGAAAGGGAATTTAGATCATTCTTTGATAAAATTATTCAGCTACCCTTTTCAATGCCTGTTGCTATGTATGATGTGAATCATTTTCTTATTCAATCGTTAGAGGATATAGGTTACATAGATGAAAAATTTGCGGAAAATGAATCCATGAAGGATCGATTAACCGATTTTGCTATGTTATCCGTTGGGACGAACCCGAGATCACTAAAAAGATTAATCAATACAATATCATTGCTTAAAATTATCGGTGAACAAAAAAGTGAAGCTGGAAAAGCAGTTTATGAATTGGTAGTTAATTTTGGTTTAGTTTGTATACAAATTGCTTACCCAAAAATTTACCAAGCACTTATTGAAGAGCCTGATTATAAATCTTGGAACGAAAAGACTGCTAAAAAAATAAGATTGAATGAATTGTCAGAATCTCAATCAATTGCTTTGAAAGACACTACCGAATTTGACGAAGAATGGGAAATAGTACTTTTTAGGATTTGTCAAAACGATCCCTACTTGTCTTCAAGAGCCTTCCAGATATCGCAATTGTTAAATTATTTAAGTGAAATCATTCCAAATAATTTAGACTTTGGAGATGAAATCGCTAGAATATTAGGCGCAAGTTCTGTTACTAGCGTGAGTTTAGATAGTGTACCAAAGCAAACTAAAAAAGGAGAAAAAATACGATTTGAAGGTTGGCAGGGATTTGAACAAATGTTGCAAGGAAGTAAAACTATAAATACTTTTTTGCCCAATTTAAAAGCTATTCATGACTATTTTGAAATAGAATACAAAGATTTAATTCAATTTAATTATACTCCAAATTTTTTAACTCTAGCGTGTAAGTTTCCTATTTCAAGATTGAGAACTATTATTTTTATTAGATTAAAAAAAGAATCTGTTTTATTTGAATACTCTGGTAAAACAGAATTAATTAGCATAATTTCCGATTTTAATGATACCGTAAAATCAGAATTAAAAATACGTTTTAATGAATTATCAACTAAACAAATAAAATAACTATGTTCGGATTTAAAGGAAAATATGGCGTCTCATTTTCATTAAATAGACTAATAGGTATAAGCGGACTTAAAAACAGCATTGCCAGAAAAACAGGTATACCCACAACCAAAGGTGGTATTGAACGTAAAATAGGCAGGACAATTATTAATACCATTTTTGGCAAGAAATGAAACTCCTTATTTACAGTACTAAACTGCTAGTTATTTTAGCTTTATTCTATTACAATAGTACCTACTCTCAATTGGTTAACATAGAAAGCCAACGGATTCAAACAGATTCAATTCGCTTTGTGATCAACGGTGATTTATCCTATTCAAGTCAGAAAAATAACAATGAAAAATTTTCTGTTTTTGGAGCTTCGTTTACATCACAAATAAAAACCAAGTCATTAAAAGATATTTTTCTTTTATTGGTAAGTGCTGATTATTCTAAAGTGAATGATTATGATCTTAGTAATTCTTTATTAATGCATTATAGATATAATAGAAAATTATCAAATTATATTAGACTTGAGGCATTCGTACAATATCAAAATAACAAACTAATAGGCGTAGATTACAGAGAATTAATTGGAATTGGCCCTAGAATAAAAATTACTGGAAAGAGGGATTTAAAGTTATATTATGGTCTTTTGTACATGTATGAAAATGAAAAAACTATTAATGAAAACAATATTATTTGCTATTCTAGTTTAAATAGAATATCTACCTATATATCGGGTTCATTAAAAATCGCAAAAGATATCGGAGAATTCAACACGGTAACCTATTACCAGCCATGTCTTAATGATTTTAATAATTATAGACTAAATAATCAAAGTAGCTTAATATTTACTTTAACACCTCATGTTAAATTTACAAATACATTAACTATTTTGTATGATGAATCTCCTCCAATAGGTATTTCAAAGTCTAATACTAGCTTTACTAATGGAATTAAAATTTCGTATTGAAATAATCAATAAATAAGTTTATACCACCCTCTAAAAAGCTAAAGAAGTTAATACCAATTTATCTAATATTTAAACAATAATTAATGCAGTTTCCATTGAAAACAAATCGAATTAAGGAAAAAGACATAACAGAAGAAAAAAATTTAAAACTCAATATTGAATTAGATAGTTATGGAGTAAAATTAATCAAAGTCATAGGTTTTATAGGCTTAATAATAGGATTGGTTATTTTAATTGTATTATATTTTTGGATCTTTAAAAAATTGTTTTAAAAATCAAGATTAATATGGATAACATCGCTTTCATAAATTACCTAACAAAGTATTTTGGAAATAAAGTTTTAAATGTTTTAGAGGAAACCGATAAAGGTGTTATTATTAATTCAAGCAAAATTGAAGCATACAACACAGCAAGCGATAAAACTATTGACAAATGTACTAATTGTATTGCAACTAAGCACAGACAAGATTTACCGTTTTGGATTAATAATTATCGTGATAAAAAAATAATGGTTATTGCTCAAGATGCAGGAAAAGGTGAAGAAGACAAAAAAATTAATACCGTATTTGACATGCATTCTTTTCATTTAAATGAAGAAAAATACATCAATAAGCATAGAACACATCATAAGTATGTAGATTTATTTAGAAAAATATCTGGTAAGAATAATTTTCTGGAAGATATCTATTTCACCGACATTATTAAATGTGCGTTTTCTTCAGATAAATCAATAAAATCGAATTCTTGTTTATGCAGAAACGATATTTTTCAAGAAATTAATTTAGTAAATCCTAAAACAATTGTTTTAATGGGAATTCAATCTAAAAATGTATTCATTAACCTTATGAGTCAAAATAAAATAGAAATGAAACTTATAGAAGCGACTTCAACACAAATCAACAGTGCACAGTCTATCAAATTTTCTCAAATGAAAACAGAAAGTTATAATGTGTTTTTTATGCCTCATTTTGCTGGGAATCTTCATGTTTCAAATGAGTTTAAAGACAGTTTTATACATTTTAAAAATCAATGTTGTAAGAGCATTAATAAATCAATGAATTAATACAAATATTCAAAATATCCATTTTGGATTAAATACGAATTAATATTGAACTAATTTTAAAGCGCTAATATCTGTTTGTCTGTACTATTTATATTTGACCAATTCAGGTTTTGAAATTTCAAAATTTTGCAAGCCAAAATCAGAGGTGCTAATGGCATTGGTTTTGAAAAAAGAACCTCCGTCTGTAGGTAAATTTGGATATAAAGAAAATGAAAATTGAAAGGATTTGAATACTAAATAGTCATTACTAATTATGATTCCGAATCCTATTTGGGAATATAATTTACCCGAGCCAAAGTTTTCTCCTTCTTTATTTAAAATCCCCATGGTGTAACTAAAATAAGGGTTTAACCTAAAGCCAGAAACTTTCCAATTGGAAT
>CANIFM010000035.1 GCA_947466955.1 Bacteroidota bacterium | reverse complement strand
TCTCCAATATCATTTTTTGGTAAACGGGTTACAAAATCAACTGGAATTCCATAATTTGCTAATGAAACCGCTACATTCGATTCTCCTCCTCCATAAACAACATCGAAATTGTCGGCTTGTGAAAATCTTAAAAATCCTTGTGGTGCTAATCTTAACATTATCTCACCAAATGTTACTACTTTTTTTGACATCGTTGTAATTTTTAATTGTTTATATTGTTTGTGTTAATTAATTCAATTTATGATATTTTGAATAAAAATTTAGAACTTGAAATATTCTTTGGCATTATGATAACTAATATCCGAAACCATTTTACCAATCCATTCCATATCATTAGGAAGTTCCCCTCTTTTGATTTCATCTCCTAAAAGATTGCAAAGAATACGTCTGAAATATTCGTGTCTTGGAAAGGATAAAAAGCTTCTTGAATCGGTCAACATTCCTATAAAACAACTGATTAACCCCATGTTTGAAAGCGCATTCAATTGTTTTGTCATTCCGTCTTTTTGGTCTAAAAACCACCACCCAGAACCGAATTGTACTTTACCTTTTACGCTTCCATCATTGAAATTTCCAATCATCGTTGCCATAACTTCATTATCGGCAGGATTTAGGTTATAAATAATGGTTTTTGCCAATTTATCTTTACTATCTAAAGCATTTAAAAAACCAGATAATTTTTGGGCTTGCGGATAATCTCCGATAGAATCCCATCCTGTATCAGGTCCTAAAATGCGGTGCATGCGGGCATTATTATTTCTTAAAGCTCCTAAATGAAGTTGTTGTACCCAACCAAATTCATGATAGGTTTCAAATAAAAAGAACAAAATAGCACTTTGAAATTTCAAAGCTTCCTCATTTGTAAGCGCTGCGTTTTCTCTTTTCTTTTTGAAAATAACATTTACTTCGCTTTCAGTGTAGTTTTCAAAATAAACTTGGTCTAAACCATGGTCACAAAGTTTGCATCCATTTTTATCAAAATAGTCAATTCTATTTCTTAAAGCAGTACACAAATCGGCGTAAGTATTTATTGAAACACCCGCTTTTTCGCCTAAAGTATTTATGTAATCGTTATAACCATCGTTCGAAATCAAAATCGCTTTATCTGGTCTAAAGGCAGTACTTACTTTCGTTTCAAAAGGATTTTTAGCTAATTGTTGGTGAAATTCTAAAGTATCAATTGGATCTTCGGTTGTACAAACGAATTCAGCATTTACTTTTCGAAGTAAGTTACGAGTACTATATTCTGCCGAATTAACTTTGGCGGAAGCCTCCTCATAGATTTTCTCAGCAGATTTTTCATTTAATAAATCGTAAATATCAAAATAACGAGCCAATTCAAGATGAGTCCAATGATACAAGGGATTTCGCATCGAGTAAGGAACCGTTTTTGCCCAATTCATGAATTTATCTTTATCCGAACCCGAACCAGTAATAAATTGTTCATTTATCCCCAAAGTACGCATTGCACGCCATTTATAATGATCGCCATTAATCCAAACTTGTGTAACATTATCAAATATTTTATCTTCCGCAATAAGTTGTGGCGACAAGTGATTGTGATAATCTATTATAGGCTGATTCTTAGAATAATTATGATATAATTCTTCGCCGTATTTATTTTCTAATAAAAAGTTGTCGTTTATAAATTTTGTGCTCATTCTGTATTTCTTAATTTTTAAATCTATGTTTTTATTGAAATGTCTTATAAATCAGTTATTGGACTATATTTAGGAACTAAAGTTTTCATTACTGACCAAGCTATCAAATAGGCTACAGCGCAAATTGCAAACATGATGGTATAACCTGTTTGAATATGACCTAAACCATCATAATAATCAAATAATGCACCTCCTAATTTAGAAACCAAAACACCTCCAAGACCACCAGCCATTCCACCAATTCCAATGATGGAACCAATTGCTTTTTTTGGAAACATATCAGAAACTGTTGTGAAAATATTAGCCGACCACGCTTGATGAGCAGAAGCTCCAACTCCAATTAATAGTACTGGAATCCAGAAAGTAATGTGACCAAGAGGTTGCGCTAATAAAACCACTAATGGAAATATTGCAATAACAAGCATGGCTTTCATTCTTCCTTCATAAGGATTGTGTCCTTTATTGATAAAATACATCGGAAACCAGCCTCCGCCGATACTTCCAATCATTGTCATGCTATATAATACTGCCAACGGAAGTACAATATCTGTTCCTTTCATATCAAATTGCGCTTCAAGATATTTAGGCAACCAAAACAAAAAGAACCACCAAATTCCATCGGTCATGAATTTTCCAAAAACAAAAGCCCAAGTTTGTTTGTATCCTAATAATTTAAACCAAGCTACTTTTTCTTCTTTGGGAGCTTCAGTATTTTCAATTATTACTGCTTCACCATCATGAATATAATCGTATTCTGCTTTTGACAATCTTTTTTGTTTTGACGGAATTTCATAAAAAATAAACCAGGCAATTACCCATATAAATCCAATGGCTCCAACAAGAATAAAAGCAAATTCCCAACCATAATATTCTGCAATCACAGGAACTGTTAATGGTGCTAAAATAGCTCCAACATTAGAACCAGAATTAAAAATTCCTGTTGCAAACGAACGTTCTTTTTTGGGGAAATATTCAGCTACCGCTTTTATTGCTGCTGGAAAGTTTCCAGATTCTCCAAAACCCAAAACGGCACGAGACAACATAAAACCTGCAATTGAAATCGGAACTGCTCCTACTCCAATCCAAACCATAAATGTTGAAAATGCGGTTCCAACAGGCAAAGAATAAGCATGCATAATTGCTCCTAATGACCAAACTGTAATCGCTAAAATATATCCTTTTTTGGTTCCTAATTTATCAATTATTCTACCCGCAAAAAGCATCGAAATAGCATAAATAAACTGGAATACAGCTGTAATATTAGCATAATCACTATTGGACCAATTGAATTCTTTTGACAGACTTGGTGCTAAAAGACTCAATACTTGTCGGTCTAAATAGTTTACAGTAGTTGCAAAAAATAGCAAACCACAAATGGTCCATCTGTATTTTCCGATTGATTGATTTGTTTCTTTCATTAGTTGTATTTTATTAATATAAAAGTCTTGATGTTAATTTAAATAAGATATAAACGCTTCGTATAACACGTAATTGATTAATAATAACAATTTTTATTATTAATATGTAATCGATTGCACAAATATACTTTATAATATTTACATACCAAATATTTTAAAAAATATTTTAAAAATAGGTGAAATAAAAAAATGGTTACTAATCAACAAAAATTAATGATAGTATCTGAATTTATTCAATAATGAAAGATAAATTTCCTATTATTGCTAAATATTATTGAAATATCCATTCTATAATAATTAAAATTAAAGATTAGAATCACACCTATTTTCTCAATTGAAATTAAAAATAAACTTATAAAATATGAAAAAACTAGAAAATCACTTTTTTCAAATCCTTTTATTTATTATAATTGGATTGTCCATAAATACAAGAGCTCAAAATAAAGTCATATCGCTCTGGAAAAGCCCAATTACAGGAGAAATTGAAGCTCCTAACTATCAAGAACAAGAAATTTATAAAGACAATATATTACAAAGCACGAGTAATGTCAAAATTCCTACTTTAGCTGTTTATATTCCAAATGAAATTGTAGAAAATGGAACTGCAGTACTCGTTTTACCTGGAGGTGGATATTCTCATTTATCAATGAACAAAGAAGGGAAAAAGATAGCGGAATGGTTGAATTCGTTAGGGATAACTGCATTTGTATTAAAATACCGATTACCCAATGAACAAATTATGAAAGACAAAACCATTGGACCATTACAAGATGCTCAAGAAGCAATTCGGGTGATTCGACGGAATGCAAAAGAATGGCACATTGATCCCACTAAAATAGGCGTAATTGGATTCTCTGCAGGCGGTCATTTGGCAACAACTTTAGCATCACATTACGATGAAAATGTATATCCTACAACAGACAGCATAAGCGCAAGACCTGATTTTTCATTGTTAATTTATCCCGTAATTTCAATGAATAATGAGATTACGCACAAAGGGTCACGGGAAAATTTACTAGGTAAAAACCCCTCTTTGAACCTCATCGAAAAATTTTCAAACGAGCTACAAGTAAATTCAAAAACGCCACCTACCTTTTTAGTTCATGCAACAGATGACCAATCTGTTCCTGTTGAAAATAGCATCAATTACTATCTCGCTTTAAAAAGAAATAACGTTTCTGCTGAATTGCATGTTTATGAAAAAGGTGGACATGGGTTTGGTTTAGGTTTAAAAGATACTAGTCAGTTTTGGACTTTAGATTGTATTCATTGGTTGAAAAACCATAATTATTTAGCTCCTTAATAGCAAATTAAGAACATTTAATATAACTTCAATTTTAAATGCTTTGAAAATAAAAAATTAGGTGTTGAATTTTGATATAAGAGAGTTCATTAGAAAATCTGAGAATACATTTTCTAAAATTAAATCATCATAAAGTATCCAACTGAATTTTACCTAAATCAATTATAAATATTTAATTTGTTACTGATTTTTTTGCTACTTTAGCAAGTGATACTTAGATTTCAATCATTATGACAATAAAAAAAACCAATAAATTCAACCGCTTTTGGAAACTACTTGGTCCTGGACTAATAACTGGCTCAAGCGATGATGATCCTTCAGGAATTGCAACCTACTCACAAGCTGGAGCTGCTTATGGACTTTCTACGCTTTGGACTTCTATTGTGGCCTTTCCTCTAATGGCGGCAATTCAACAAATGTGCGCCAGAATTGGATTGGTAACAGAGCAAGGATTGACAGGTGCTTTAAAAAAAAATTATCCGAAATGGGTTTTGTATTTGATGCTTCTTTTCAGTTTTCCAAGTATTATTATGAATATTGGTGCCGATATTGCTGGTATGGGTGCTGTTGGAAATATGCTTTTTCCAAAAATAGAAGCGACATATTTTAGTGTGGTTTTTACAATGCTACTTCTAATTTTGATTATTTATTTACCCTACCATAAAATAGCTTCCATCCTAAAATACCTTTGTATTGTATTAATGGTCTATCTAATTGTTCCCTTTTTATACCATCAAGACTGGGTTGAAGTTGCCAAATCTACATTTATACCCACAATAAAATTCGATAAAGCATTTGTAGCAATCATTGTTGGAATTTTTGGAACTACCATTTCACCGTACCTATTTTTTTGGCAAGCTTCAATGGAAGTCGAAGAAATGAAACAAAAAAAGAAACACTTAATCGTGAATAAAAAAATAATTGGTGATATGAAAGAAGACATCGATTTTGGAATGACCTTTTCAGGATTAGTAATGTTTTTTATAATTCTGACCACAGGAACTGTACTATTCAAAGGTGGAATTCACCAAATTGATACGGTTGAACAAGCTGCAATGGCTTTGAAACCATTAGCTGGAGACGCTGCATATTTACTTTTTGCTATTGGTATAATTGGAACTGGACTCATTGCGATTCCAGTTTTAAGTGGTTCATTGTCCTATATAGTAACCGAAACATTTGGTTGGGAGCAAGGTTTAGATAAGAAATTTCACGAAGCCAAAGCTTTTTATGTTATTATTGCAATCTCCTTACTTTTGGGATTATCACTCAATTATATAGGGATTTCGCCAGTGCAAGCTTTGATTTATACCGCCATACTTTACGGACTTACAGCGCCTGTTTTGATTGCGATTATTCTTCATATTTCAAACAATAAAAAAGTAATGGGAAAATTTACAAATAGCAAAACAACAAATATTCTCGGTTTTGGTGCCTTGCTAATTATGACTTTTGCGGCAGTTGTATTAGTTTATATGCAGTTTTCTGGTGGAAATTAATCTGTGTTATTCATCTAATAAACTAGCGTCTATAAAATTATAAATCCCATCAACAGATAAATTTGCCATCGCATTGCTATATTCACTGGCATTTCCTCTAACAGAATCATTTATATAATTATCAATGTGCTGTGTCCAAAATTGCAACGCCAATTCAAAAACCTCTTTGTTTTCGTGGCTAAACGGACATTCTGTAACCTCTTGAATAATTTTGTTTCCCAATGTTTTTAAATCCGAAGAATTATCAGTGGTTTTGAAACCATTGACCAAATTATTCACAACTACTTTTTTTTCTGATTTTGTCATAACCCACCATTTAGATTGTTATAAAGCAAGCACTTTGCAAACTTTTCAAATACCAAATCGTAGATATTATTATTAAATGTAGCAGATGGGTTTAACAAATTTAATAAAATATAACTAACTAAAAAACAATATTTTATAAAAATTTCACTTGTATTATTAAATAAATATTCGTACATTTATTAAACCTATTTACCACCACGTTTACCATTTTTAAAAACTAATACTATTTAGTTTACCCCACATTTATCAGGTATTCTATTTGAAATAATAGGAAACAACATTTTGCCTTTTGTCTTGGAAGATTTGAAATTCTAACCGTTTAATAATTGAAAAATGACAAAGTTAAATCACATTCTTTTTTTTAATGAAATTAGCCTCGCTTCAATCAATGAAGTTGGAGGGAAAAATGCCTCACTTGGGGAAATGTACAACCAGCTAAAACCAATGGGGATTGCTATTCCAAATGGTTTCGCTCTTACTGCAAATGCCTATCGGTTGTTTCGAACAGCCAATCATTTGGAAAAGAAACTTACTGATTTATTAGAAAAATTAGACAAAGAAGAGTATTCAAACCTTTCGGATATTGGAAAAAAAGCCAGATCGTTGATACTTTCTGCGACAATGCCTCAAGAAATTTGCGATGAAATTAATTTGGCTTATAAAGCTTTATCAAAACAATGTGACCTTAATAATATGGATGTTGCCGTTCGTAGCAGCGCCACTTCAGAAGATTTACCAACAGCAAGTTTTGCAGGACAAATGCAATCGTTCCTGAATATAAGCGGCGAAAAACAAGTTATAGATGCCGTTCACAATTGCTATGTTTCCTTATTTACTGATCGAGCAATAAAATATCGAAATGATATGGGATTCTCTGATTTAGACATTGCAATTTCTGTAGGAGTTCAACAAATGGTTCGCAGCGACAAATCGGCGTCTGGAGTAGTATTTACAATAGATCCCGACACTGGTTTTAAAAATACAATCATCATTAATGGAATTTGGGGACTTGGAGAAAACATCGTACAAGGAATTGTAACACCAGACGAATGGGTTGTTTTCAAACCAACGTTACACAATGGAAATTGGAGTCCCATATTGAAAAAAACGTGTGGCAGCAAGGAATTTACAATGCGGTATTCCGATAAAAAAGAACGAAATTCCATAGAAACAACCATTAGAAATAGCGTGACTTCATTGGAAAAACAAAATAAATATTGTTTGACAGATAATGAAGTCATCCAAATTGCGCAATGGTGTTACGCTATTGAAAAACATTATCGAAAACCAATGGATATTGAATGGGCAAAAGACGGTTTGAACGACCAAATTTATATTGTTCAAGCCAGACCTGAAACGATTCACGGTTTAAAAAATAGAAACATCCAAACAACCTATAAACTATTAGAAAAAAGTAAAATTTTAGCTAAGGGAATAGCTCTTGGCGATAAAATTGCAACTGGAAAAGCACGGTTTTTGGAAAGTCCAGCTGAAGGTCATAAACTTCAAAAAGGTGAAATATTAATTGCTGATTTCACTAATCCTGATTGGGATCCAATCTTAAAAAAAGCAGCCGGAATTGTTACAAATAAAGGTGGAAGAACAAGCCACGCTGCAATTATAGCTAGAGAATTAGGAACTGTAGCAATTGTAGGCTGCGGAAATGCTTCGGAATGTATTGCAGATGGACAAGAAATAACCGTTTGTTGTTCCGAAGGCAAAGAAGGAATTGTATATGATGGGAAATTAAAATGGGAAATAAACGAAGAGGATTTTACCAATTTAATTCTTCCCGAAACAGAACCAATGTTTATTCTTGCCGACCCAGAACGCGCATTCGAATTGAGCCAATATCCAAATAAAGGTGTGGGATTGTTGCGAATTGAATTTGCCATTTCAAACTCTATAAAAATTCATCCGTTGGCAGTTTGTGAACCCGAAAAAATCACCAATAAAGAAACCATTAATACCATAAAAGAAATCACAAAAGGGTATGAAGACGGAAAAAAATACTTTGTCGATAAACTGTCAGAAGCTGTTTCTATTGTAGCTGCCGCATTTTACCCGAAAGATGTCATCGTGAGAATGAGTGATTTCAAAAGTAATGAATATGCAAGTCTCATTGGAGGTGCCGAGTTTGAACCCAATGAAGAAAATCCAATGCTCGGGTTTCGAGGAGCTTCAAGGTATTACAGTGATTTTTATAGAAAAGCATTTGCTTTAGAATGTTTGGCAATGAAAAAAGTGCGGAACCAAATGGGATTACTCAACGTGAAATTGATGATTCCATTTTGTAGAACAGTCGAAGAAGGAGAAAAAGTAATTGCTGAAATGGAAAAAAACGGTCTCGTTCGTGGAGAAAATGGATTGGAAATTTACATGATGGTCGAAATTCCAAGCAATGTAATATTGGCCAATGAATTTGCTAAAATATTTGATGGTTTTTCTATTGGTTCCAATGATTTAACGCAACTGACCTTGGGAATTGATAGAGATTCCCATTTAGTAAGTTCTTTATTCGATGAAGAAAACGCTGCTGTAAAACATTTAATCAGTCAAACCATTCATGCAGCAAGGCGCAACAATATCAAAGTTGGATTGTGTGGTCAGGCTCCAAGCGATTTGCCAGAATTCGCTCAATTTCTTGTTGACGAAGGTATTGACAGCATTTCTTTCAATCCTGACGCACTCATAAAAGGCATCGAAAATATATTAGAAGCCGAACAAATTCTGAAATAAAATTTAAAAAATGGAAACACCGTTCAAAAATAAAGTGGCTTTGGTCACAGGCGCCTCTTTCGGAATTGGAAGAGCAACCGCGATTTTATTTGCCCATAAAGGCGCAAAAGTCGTACTCGTAGATTGGCAGGAAAACAGCGAAACATTAGATGCAATAACCGCTTTTGGTGGCGAAGCTATATTTATAAAATGTGATGTATCTCAACTTTCCGAAGTTCAAAAAATGATTCAAAAAATAATTTCTGTTTACGGCAGATTGGATTTTGCTTTCAACAACGCGGGCATCGAAGGCACTTCAGCAACAATTACAGAATGCACCGAAGAAAATTGGGACAAAACTATTGGTGTCAATCTCAAAGGAATTTGGGGATGCATGAAATATGAAATCCCCGAAATGCTAAAACACGGCAATGGTGCTATTGTGAACTGTGCTTCCATCGCAGGATTGGTTGGATTCCCTGGACTTCCCGCTTATGTTGCATCGAAACACGGCGTAATTGGACTCACGAAAACTGCCGCTTTAGAAAATGCAAAACTTGGAATCCGAGTCAATGCCGTTTGTCCAGGAGCCATAAAAACCCCAATGATTGATCGCTTAACGGGCAATAAAAAGGAGGTCGAAGCCCAATATGCCGCTCAGGAACCCATCGGTCGGTTGGGAAATCCCAATGAAGTTGCCAACGCCGTAATCTGGTTGTGTTCCGATGCCGCTTCCTTTGTCACTGGTCACGCAATGCCCGTCGATGGTGGCTGGACAGCACAATAACAGCATCATACAATGATAAAATCTACTCCGTTTTGTACTTACAATTCGGAGTTTTTTTTTGGGCGCGCCCTCGTTTACGTCATTGCGAGGAACGTGGCAATCTGTCTAAACGAGGTCAGGTCGTTCGCTGCAATCTCTGTTCCACTTCGTTCCACAGAGGATTTCCGCTGCCACCCTTCGCGCAAACCTCTCGATTTCAGATTTACGATTTTAGATTTTAGATTCTAACCGCAAAGGGCGCAAAGATTTACGCAAAGTTCGCAAAGTTTTTAACGGATAAACCCTTTTTCCATCAACCATCAACCAACAACTTTTCCCACTCCCAAATAACCAAATTAACGATTAACCGAACATACTTTTCTCACCATATAAGGCAAATAAGTTCATAGAACTACCCAATAACACATTCCATCTCGTCTCCCTTTCATTTTGATTGCTTCGTACCTCGCAATGAAAGGCTGGGGATAGAAATTTTATCCACTATCACTTTCCCATCTCGTCTCCCTTTCCCTCGCAATGACAGGCTGGGGATAGAAATTTTATCCACTAACACTTTCCCATCTCGTCTCCCTTTCCCTCGCAATGAAAGGCTGGGGATAGAAATTTTATCCACTATCACATTCCCATCTCGTCTCCCTTTCCCTCGGAAAGGGTCGGGGATAGGATTTCCCATCTCGTCTCCCTTTCCTTTTGATTGCTTCATACCTCGCAATGACAGGCTGGGGATAGGAATAAACTTTTTCTTACAAACAACCGATTATCCAAATTAAACGTTACATTTACAAAGAATACAAAACGTTGTATTTCTCGTCGAAATAAGATTCCTTTATTTCTTTGATTCTAAGGCAAAATTCGCTTTGCCGCTTTTAATTCCCTCAAAAAGTATGCGCAGGATTTGTTATGCAACAAAAACACGTTGTTGTTTTTAGCAAATCAAAAAATAATACTCAACTATAGTTGAGTAAATACAGCTAAAAAAGATAGATATACTCAATTTTTGGCTTAAAAAAATGAGTATATATACAAGTTGGCAGAAATTTTAAAAAAAAACTTAAAAATGACATTATTAGAAAATATCGTAAGAATTTTTAGCAAGAAGTACAATTTAAATGATGTGTTTACACCTTCAACGTCTGCAATTTTGACTTTTGTTGAAAGACCTGATTTAGATAAACAAATAAATAAAGCATTAACTATTCCAGGAATGCAATTGATTGTTTATGGTCATTCTGGTAGTGGAAAAACAACAATTACACAAAACATTCTAAACGAAAAAAAAATAAATTTCATTTCAACTAATTGTATTTTAGACACAACAATTAATGACATAATGTTAGACGCATTTGATAAATTAAATCCATTTTATACATCTGAATTTAGTAACAAAACAACAGTAAAAATAAGTTCAGAATTAAAGTCTAGTTATTTGAATTTAGATAGCATATTAAAATCAGAAATTAATAAAGAATATGGCGATAAACAACAAAGAATTCTTCCAGTTCAATTAACACCTCAAAGATTAGCAGAATTTTTAGGAGTTGCAAATGTGTTATGGATATTAGAAGACTTTCATAAAGTCGCAATAAACGAAAGACAGAAACTTTCACAAATTCTCAAAATTTTTGTTGACACTTCTAATAAATATAAAAGCGTAAAAGTAATTGCAATTGGTGCCGTTGGAACTGCAAGAGAAGTTGTAAATTATGATACAGAATTAAATAATAGAATTTCAGAAGTTGCCGTGCCATTAATGACAAAAAGTGAATTAGAATCAATAATTTCAAAAGGAGAAAAACTTTTAAATGTCGAATTTAAACAAAAGGTACACGATGACATTATTAATTTTTCAAATTCATTAGCATCAATATGTCATCATTTATGTTTTAGTATTTGTTTCAATTACAGAATAGAAAAAACAAGTAAAATAAAAAAGAAATTTATGGATGATTCTTTAAAAAGTGCAGTTATAGACTATTTAAAGCAAAATTCAGACTCATTTAAGGAAATTTTAGACAGAGCGCTAAAACATAGAAATGGTGACTTCGACAATACAAAACAGATATTACAAGCATTTTGCAAAAGTGATAAAGAAGAATTAACGCAAAAAGATGTTCTAGGGTTTAGAAACAATAAGAACATTTATAGAACTTCCTTGACAGAATATTTACATAAATTAACAACTGCTGAATATGGCGAAATTTTAAGATATGATGATAATTCCGGAAAATTTTCTTTTTCAAATCCATTTTTTAAAGCATTTACAATTATGACTTTTTCAATGGAAGAAAATGAGTCAACTCGCACTTCGATAAATTTTGATAATATTGAAGAAATTATGAAATTACTAACCATTTCAATAGATGACATACAAATAAAAGTTCAGCAGAATACAAAAATTCAAAGCCCTAGAGTTATTGGGAATTTAAATCAAAGTAATTTAAATAACACAATTAGGAAATCAAATACACGACCAAAAAAATAAAGACTACCCGACCGCTCGGATATGTCCCCACAACGGCTAGCGCGATTTGCAATCCGTGCCCACAATGAAAAAAACTTAAACATAAATTTTAAAATACAAAAAATGGATTTAAAAGACCACCTAAAGTTAATTGCAGACAGAGCTACAAAACTAAAAGAACAAATTCAAACAGAAGAAGCTACAAAAAACGCATTTATTATGCCTTTTTTACAAAGCTTGGGCTATGATGTTTTTAACCCTATTGAAGTAGTACCAGAATTTGTTGCGGATATTGGTATTAAAAAAGGAGAGAAAATAGATTATGCTATTTTCAAAGATGGAAAACCTACAATACTTATAGAATGTAAGCATTGGGCACAAAATCTAAATTTGCACGACGGGCAATTGTTGCGCTATTTTCATGTGTCGAAAGCAAAATTCGGGATTTTAACAAACGGTATTAACTATCGTTTTTATTCTGATTTGGTTGAACCAAATAAAATGGATGAAAAACCTTTTTTAGAGTTTAATATTACGGATATAAAAGACAATCAAATTGAAGAATTAAAGAAGTTTCACAAAGCAAACTTTGATGCAGAAAGTATTTTGAATTCTGCAAGCGAACTTAAATTCATGAATGAATTAAAGCATTTGCTTCAGCAAGAATTATCAAATCCTTCACCCGAATTTGTAAAACATTTTGCCAAACAAGTTTATCCAGGAATGGTAACTGCAAAAATATTAGACCAATTTACCGAACTTACTAAAAAATCAACACAGCAATACATCAGTGATTTAATTACGGAAAGATTAAAGACAGCCTTATCAAAGGAAGATGATAAAAATGTCGAAAATTCAATAACCGAAGAAACTTCAGACAATAGCAAAACTGAAACTACAGAGGAAGAATTAGAAGGTTTTATGATTGTAAAAACAATCTGTCGTCAAAAAACACCCATAACAAGAATAACCTATAGAGATGCACAATCCTACTTTGCAATTCTTTTGGATGATAATAATAGGAAACCTATATGCAGACTTTATTTCAATAGTGCCAAAAAGTATATTGGTCTATTTGACGAACAAAAAAAAGAAACAAAAATAGAATTAACATCATTGGATGATATTTTTAATCATCAAAAAACGTTGTTTTTAACGGTAGAAAATTATGAGAAATAGTGGGAATTACCCCGCTAGTGCGAGCGTCACGCTCGTACCCACAAAGAAAAAAAGTAGCTTCTTATATAATTTATGAATAAACGCCAACGCTAACGGAGATTTACCAAATAACCGAATTAACGATTAAACAAATTAACGATTAAACAAATTAACGATTAACCGATTAAACAAATAACCAAATTAACCTTTAACCAAATTAACCAATAAAAAACAATCAATTATGGCATCAACATCAGAAACAGGAAACGCTAAAAATGTAGCAAACTTCAGCTCAGGTTATCAAATTTTAGAAGAAATGGGTACACTTTACAATCCATCAAATTCAAATTTACAATTAGCAAATCTTACTCCTATAAAAGTTTCACTTGCAGGAGTAATTACAGTTTTAAACAACAAAAAACCAGTTTACAAAAATGCAGTTGCAGACCGAGAAATTGAAATTGCATCACTTGGAAAAATAACGACAAGAGCGTTAAACTTTGCAAAATCTTTAAATATTTCAACAACAGACAAAGACAATTTAGCAAGTCAAGCAAAAAAAATTCGTGGAGACAAAAAACCAAAAGTGGTAAACCCCGACACCGCCGAAGGAGATGCAATATCAACTTCACAAATGAGTTACGACAGCCGAATTGCAAATCTTGATACCTATACAAGTCAATTAGCATCACACCCAGAATACATGCCAAACGAAACAGAAATACAAATCGCAAGTTTACAAACGTACCACCAAAGACTTACCACATTAAGCAGTTTGGTAAACTCGGCAGGAAACGCACTAATTACAGGAAGAAAAAACCGAAATGATATTTTATATTATAACGATACAAACATAATTCAACTCACAAGAGAAATCAAAGCTTATGTAAAATCATTAGGAACAGCAGGCGAACCCTATTACAAAGCACTCGTAAAACTAAAATTTACAGATTTACCAAAATAAAAGCAAAAAGTAAAAGTAAAGTGCCACCGCACTTTACTTTTTTTCATTGTAGAATTTGTTTTATCGAACAGTAAAACACTTTTAAGACATCATAAATTCCTTTTAACGTATGATGAATTCCTTTTAAGGCATCATAAATTCCTTTTAACGTATAATGAATTCCTTTTAATGCATAGTAAATTCCTTTTAAGGCATCATAAATTCCTTTTAAGGCATCATGAATTCCTTTTAACGTATAATGAATTCCTTTTAAGGCATCATAAATTCCTTTTAACGTATGATGAATTCCTTTTAAGGCATCATGAATTCCTTTTAACGTATGATGAATTCCTTTTAACGTATGATGAATTCCTTTTAAGGCATCATAAATTCCTTTTAACGTATGATGAATTCCTTTTAACGTATGATGAATTCCTTTTAACGTATGATGAATTCCTTTTAACGCATGATGAATCCCTTTTAACGCATTATGAATCCCGACCGCTCAGATTTGTTCCGTGCCCACAAAGACAAGAAAAAAATGGGTGTTTTAATAAAAGAGTTAAAGAATTTCATAAAGGGCACGGATTGCAAATCCGCACTATCGGGTTTATTCGGAAAATCTTAAATCTTAAATCTTAAATCTTAAATCTTAAATCTTAAATCGGGGTTCGCGCGAAGGATCGCAGCGGAAATCCTCTGTGGAACGAAGTGGAACAGAGATTGAAGCGAAGAGCCTGACCTGAAGTTTTTACGGAGGGTCGCGCCCAAATAAAAAAGAAAAACCTCAAAGTAAAAGCTACTTTGAGGTTTTTTAGTATTGGGAAATCTACCTAAATTCCTGCTATTGCTTTGATTTCGGAAATGATTCGTAGTGCCAACGCATCGGCTAAATCTTGTGTTTGTGCCTCGGTGTAAATACGGATTATTGGTTCGGTATTGGACTTGCGAAGGTGTACCCAATTTTCGGCGAAATCTATTTTTACGCCGTCAATTGTGGTGATGTCTTCGGATTTATATTTCTCGGTCATCGCTATCAAAATGGCATCGACATCAATTTGTGGTGTGAGTTCAATTTTGTTTTTGCTCATATAATATTGTGGGTAACTTGCTCGTAATTCGGCTACGGTTTTCTCCTGATTTGCCAAATAGGTTAGGAATAACGCCACACCAACCAAGCTGTCACGCCCATAATGCAACTCAGGATAGATGATTCCACCGTTTCCTTCGCCACCAATAATTGCGTTTGTAGCCTTCATTAATTCAACAACATTGACTTCGCCCACGGCACTTGCCCGATAATTTCCGTTGTGATTGTTGGTGATGTCACGCAACGCTCGGGAAGACGACATATTCGAGACCGTATTTCCTGGGGTTTTGCTCAAAACATAATCGGCGCAAGCCACAAGTGTGTATTCTTCGCCAAACATTTCGCCATCATTGGAAATGAAAGCCAAACGATCGACATCGGGATCAACAACAATTCCGAAGTCGGCTTTTTCTTCCAAAACCAATTTGCAGATATCACCTAAATGTTCTTTTAAAGGTTCTGGATTGTGAGGAAAATGACCGTTTGGTTCGCAATATAATTTGACAACTTCAACGCCCATAAGCTCCAACAATTTAGGAATAATAATTCCTCCAGATGAATTTACAGCGTCCACAACCACTTTATATTTTCGTTTTGCAACTGCTTCTGCGTCAACTAAAGGCAAGTTTAAAACTTCGTCGATGTGAATGTCCATATAGGCATCGTTTTCGGTAATGGTTCCTAAATCATCCACTTCAGAAAACGTAAAGGCTTCGTCTTCTGCAATTTGCAAAATCAATTCTCCTTCTTTAGCACTCAGAAACTCCCCTTTTTCATTGAGTAATTTTAAGGCATTCCACTGTTTTGGATTGTGAGAAGCGGTTAGGATAATTCCTCCATCGGCATTTTCTAAAGGTACTGCAATTTCAACTGTTGGCGTGGTTGACAAACCCAAATCGATAATGTCAATTCCCAAACCTATTAATGTATGCGTAATTAAATTATGAATCATTGGTCCCGAGATTCTTGCGTCACGACCTACAACTACGGTTAATTTGTCTTTTTTACTATTATTTTTAAGGAAAGTTCCATAAGCTGACGCAAATTTAACTGCGTCAACGGGTGTTAGATTATCGCCAACAACTCCGCCAATAGTTCCTCGAATTCCTGATATAGATTTTATTAATGTCATTTCTATGGATTTATTTTTAGCAAATATAATAATTTGAGATGTTTTTAAAGTCGAATTTGAAATAAAATTCCTAAATTCGGGGAATGAATTTTTTAGCACATATTTACCTTTCTGGCGATTCTGATTTGATAAAAATCGGGAATTTTATGGCAGATGGCGTTCGCGGAAATAAGCATTTAGAATTGCATTCTGAAATTCAAAAAGGCATTGTTTTGCATCGCACCATTGATACTTTCACCGATGCACATCCTATTTTCAGACAAAGCACCAAAAGATTGCACGCCAATTACCATCATTTTTCGGGTGTAATTGTGGATGTTTTTTATGACCATTTTTTAGCTAAGAATTGGAATTTATATTCAGATGAAAAATTAGAAGATTATATTGACAATTTCTATAATTCATTGAACACAAATCACGATTTATTGACAGAAAAAGCACAAATGATGAAACCGTATATGATTCAGCAAAACTGGCTTTTGAGTTATAAAACAATCGACGGAATTGAGAAAATTTTATCTCAAATGGACAACCGAATAAAAAGAGAATCAAATATGCGATTTTCGGTTCAGGAATTGAGATTGTTTTACAAAGAATTTGAAGATGATTTTACGATTTTCTTCAATGACTTAAGAATTCATTCTACTGAAAAATTACTTTCTTTGTAATCAGAAAACAACGAGTAAAAAACACAAAAATGAGCTTTATTACTGATTTAGAAACTGCATTTAACAAAAATAGAAACCCTGAAAATGCTATTCCAATGGCGAAATACATGAAGAATCTATTTTCTTTCTATGGAATAAAAGCAGAACAAAGACGCACGATTTTCAAAGAAGTTTGCAAGGCAAATAAGGAAGAATTGACTCAAAACTCACGAGAAATTGCTTGGAAATTATTTAATAAAGAGTTTCGAGAATTACACTATTGCGGCATTGAAATTTTAATAAAAAATCTTAAAAACAACTACCAAAAAGACGATATTAAACTCATTGAAAGACTATTAGTTACTAATTCTTGGTGGGATAGTGTGGATACAATTGCAAAATACATCTTAGGACACTATTTAATTGAATTCCCAGAGGAAACTGAAAAAGTAATCGAACGCTTTTCAAATTCCAAAAATATGTGGCTTAATAGAAGTGTGATTCTTTTTCAATTGGGATA